>JAYUEJ010000122.1:0-7060 GCA_043739265.1 Rhodopila sp.
GCTCCCGATACACCTGCGGCGGCACCGCCAGAACCCGCAAAAAACTCCGCCGCATCGTCTCCTCCGACCCAAATCCACAGTCCCGGGCAATGCGTTTCACCGGCAGTTTCGTTTCGCCCAGAGCCTGACGCGCCGCCTCTACCCGCACACGCTCCACCGCTCGCGCGGGCGTCGAGCCAGTAACGATCCGATAGTGCCGCAAGAAACTACGCTCGCTCATCCCCGCCTGTTCGGCCAGCGCCGGCACCGCCAAATTACCACGCAGATTTCGTTTCATCCAGTCATGTAAACGATCGAATGTCGCATCCGATCCGGCCAACGCCAGACCCGCACTGAACTGAGCCTGGCCGCCCGGTCGTTTTGCGAACACCACCAATTGTTGCGCCACCATCGTCGCCACCGCTCGGCCCAAATCCGCCTCCAGCAGCGCCAGCGCCATGTCGATCCCCGCCGTCACCCCGGCCGAGGTCCAGATCCGGCCGTCGTTCACATAGATCGGGTCGGGCTCCACCCGCACAACGGGAAATTCCGCGGCAAGCTGAGCACAACGCGACCAGTGCGTCGTGGCCCGCCGCCCATCCAGCAAGCCGGTCGCCGCCAGCAGGAACGCCCCCGAACAGACCGAGGTAGCCCGGCGGGCAACCGCCGCGCGCTGCCTGACCCAATCCACCAGCGCCCGATCCCGGTATGCCACATGAACACCGGCGCCGCCGGCAGCTCCGACACCGCTCGGCCTGAAATCCTGGCTGCCGTCCGGGCGAAGATGTCCAACACGCGGGTCCAGCGGGAGGCACTTGTCGCGAAAGTGGCGGCGGCGATAGGCCAGTGACGAGAAGTACACCGATGGTAGCTCATCGGATTGGCCAGCGGCGGCGCGCGAAACCAAAACCCATACCGGCCGCCACTGTTGACCCGTTGCGGACGAATGGTTAGGCCGGAGAAACCGGCAATCTGACCAGGCACGGTGCCACGCCTCAATAATGGACCTCGATCGTGTTCACCCTCTACTACGCACCGCACACCTGCTCACTCGCATCGCATATCGCGCTTGAAGATGCCGGCGCGGCCTATGAACTGAAGCGTATCGATTTTGTTAAGTCGGAGCAGCAGTCCGCAAACTATGTCGCGATCAATCCGAAAGCGCGAGTGCCGGTGATGACAACGCCGCGCGGCCGTCTGACCGAGACCCCGGCGATACTCGTTTTCATCGCGCAAAGTTTCCCCGAAGCGCGGTTGGCGCCGGTGAACGATCCGTTCGCGTTCGCCGAAATGCAGTCATTCAACAGTTACCTTTGCTCGACGCTGCACATCGCTCATGCACACCGCATGCGAGGCCACCGTTGGGCCGACGACCCGGCGTCATTTGCCGACATGCAGCGCAAAGTGCCACAGACCGTCGGTGCCTGCTTCGAGTTAATCGAGAGGAACATGCTCAAAGGCCCCTGGGTTATGGGCGAAGACTACACGATTGCCGACCCATACTTGTTCACCCTCGCACAATGGCTGGAACAGGATGGCGTCGATCCGTCACGTATTCCTCGGGTGATTGAACACAGGTCGCGGATGATGGAAATGGCAAATGTAAAGAAGGCCATTGCTCAGGAACTTGCCGCTTAACCTGGACAAAAACGTTTGGCGGTCCTGAAATCAACCAACCTTAATCTCGCCACCACCAAAGCGTCTCTACAGCATACTACTGCATAAGCAACGAATCAACGCCGCCGCGGATTTGTCTTGGTCCGCCGCCTCGACCGCCAGCACCATCCGCGCACCCCGTGCCAGCAACGCCGAACGGCTGGCGTGCGCGCGATCGGCAAGACTGTCCAAACGCGCGACCAATCCTTCGTCCATGGTGACGTTGATGCGCACCGAACGGCCGCCGACTTCGACCGATATCAGTACGAGGCGCGGATCATGATAGTCGTCAACGTTGCGGTGAATAGTCCCAAACCGGCAGACCCACGCGAAAACCAGGCCTAAGCCCCCCGCCGAGTCCGCAACGCCGCCGCCAGCGTCCCATCGTCCAGCACATCCAGCGCACCACCCATCGGCACCCCTTGCCCAACCCGCGTAATCGCCACCCCCGTCGGCCGCAACTGATCGGTCAGCCAATGCGCCGTCGCCGCCCCATCGACGGTCGCACCCAGCGCCAGGATCACCTCCGCCACGTCCCCCTCGGCAATCCGGCTCAACAACCCCGGGACGTTCAGATCCTCCGGCCCAATCCCGGACAGAGCCGACAACGTGCCACCCAGCACATGATACAGCCCGGTATGCACCCGCGCGCGTTCCAGCGCCCAAAGATCGCCGACACCCTCCACCACGCAGATGATCGAGCGGTCACGCTGGTCGTCCGCGCAAATCGTGCAAGGGTCCTGGCTATCGAGGTTCCCGCAATCCGCGCACGGCCGAACCGCCCCGGCCGCTGCCGCCAGCGCCGCGGCCAGCGGCAGCATGCGGGATTCAGGCTGTTGCAGCATTTTCAGCGCGGCGCGGCGCGCACTGCGCGGCCCCATGCCCGGCAGTTTGGACAGCAGCCCGATCAGGTGATCAACTTCCGGTCCGCCCATGATGCCGCTACGCCACAACGCCGATCGTGGCACCGCAAGTCGTGGGTGGCCGGGCCAAGCCCGGCCATGACACAGGGGGAAGGATCATCAAAACGGCAGCTTCATCCCGGGCGGAAGCTGCAAGCCGCCCGTCACCTTCTGCATCTCCTCCGCCGAGGCCGCATCGATCTTCGACTTGGCATCCCGATGCGCCGCCATGATCAGGTCTTCCAGCATCTCGGTCTCCGCCGGATCGACAAATTTCGGGTCGATCTTCACCCGTCGCATGTCGCTTTTGCCATTCAGGGTCACTTTGACCAAACCGGCGCCGGCTTCCCCGGTGATCTCCAGGCTTTCCAGCCTGGACTGCATCTCTTCCATCTTCGATTGCATCTGCTGTGCCTGTTTCATCAGGCCCGCGAGGTTCTTCATAGGTCCATCTCCATCGGCTCTTCGTCAAAATACTCGGCATCCGGTGGCGCGAATTCCGGCATGTCCGGCACCGCCGCCGGCAACCCGTAAGCGTCCGCCGTCTTATCATGCACCGTGTCGATCCGCGCGCCCGGAAACGCCGCCATGATCGCCCGCACCAACGGGTGATCGGCCGCCGCCGTCTTCCGCGCCGTGTCCGCGGCATTCCCCTGCTCCGCGATCGACGCATCCCCGGCATCCCGCGACACCGCGATCGTCCAGCGCGTCCCGGTCCCCGCCGTCAACAGCGCCGCCAGCTTCGACGCCAGATCGCGCGGCGCCTCCGCCTGCGGCCGCAACTCGATCACCGGCGGCGCGAACCGCACCAGATGCACCGAATGCAACAGATGCGCGTGCAACATCGCCTCTTTCTGCTCGCCCACCCAGGCCACGACATCCCTAAACGTCCCCAGCCGAGGCCCCGCCAACCCCACCGGTTCAGCCGAGATCATCGCCGCCCCATTCACCACCGCTCGGCCACCACCACCGCCGCCACCGGATGGCGCGGACGGAGTTCCACCAGCCGTCAACCGCCGCACCAGATCGCCCGGAGTCGGCATGTCGGACACATGACACAACCGGATCAGCACCATCTCCGCCGCCGCGCGCCGGTCGGGGGCGATCTCCACCTCCCCCACGCCCTTCAGCAGCATCTGCCACGCCCGCGCCAGCACCGGCACACTCAGCCGATCGGCGAATGCGGCCCCGAGCGTGCGTTCGGCTTCCGGCAAATCCTGGCTGTCCCGCAAGCTCGGCACCGATTTCAGCCGGGTCACGGTATGCAACAGCTCCAGCAAATCCTGAAGCAGCGCGCCTAAATCAGCGCCACGCTCATACGCCCGGCCGGTGATCGACAAAGCAGCGGCGGGTTTGCCGCCCATCACCGCGTCCATCAGCTCAAACACCGCCTCCCGATCCGCCAGACCGAGCATCTCGATGACCTGGGCGCCGGTTATCACCCCCTCGGCCTGGGCGATCGCCTGGTCCAGCATCGACAACCCGTCGCGCACCGACCCATCCGCCGACCGAGCAATCTGTTCCAGCGCGGCGGCCTCGATGGTGACATTTTCCTTCACCGCGATGCGGCCGAACAGCCCGGACAATTCCGCGATCCGCACCCGGCGCAGATCGAACCGCTGGCAGCGGGACAGCACCGTGATCGGCACCTTGCGGATTTCCGTCGTCGCGAACACGAACTTCACGTGCGGAGGCGGCTCTTCCAGCGTTTTCAGCAGCGCGTTGAACGCGTTGCGGCTCAGCATATGCACTTCGTCGATGACGAAAACCTTGGTGCGAGCCTGCATCGGGCGGAACCGAGTGGCCTCGATCACCTCCCGCATGTCATCGACGCCGGTGCGGCTGGCGGCATCCATTTCGACAACGTCGGGGTGCCGGTCGGCCAGAATCCCGACGCAGTTGGCGCACACACCGCAAGGATCGGCGGTCGGACCACCCGTTCCGTCCGGCCCAATACAGTTCAGGGCACGGGCGATAATCCGGGCGGTGGTGGTTTTGCCGACACCACGCACCCCGGTCAGCATGAACGCATGCGCGACCCGGCCCACCGCGAAGGCATTGCGCAGCGTGCGCACCATCGCCTCTTGCCCGATCAGGTCGTCGAACGTCGTCGGCCGGTATTTCCGCGCCAGCACCCGATACGGCGTCGCATGCACCGGTTCGGCCTGCGCCATGGGCAGCGCATCGCCGAACAGCCCTGGCCCCTCGGGCGGAGGGGGAGCCTCGTCTTCGACGGGGTCGTCCTGGAACAGGCCGGACATGCGGGGCATTGACCTCGCCGCCATGCGCGGCATCGGGGGAAAAGTGGGAGACCGGCAAACGACCCGAGCGGTGACCCGTTGCGGCTGCTTCCTTCCGGATCTGACCGGGTTGGCGAGGCGCCCGTCCACCGCCGATCTCCCGCCGCGTGCTTACCACGCATCAGGGGGGTGGGGGCAAGCCGGGTTCGCGAGTCTTGCGCACCGAAGCGAACCCGATCACGCTGAATGACGGAAAACAAGCAGGGGAAACCACCATGGCCCGTCTTCCGCTGATCACCAGCAAAGACCAGCTCGCACCGCAACACCACGCGATCGCCGACGGCATCATCGGCAGCCGAGGCTCCCTGGACGGCCCGTTCGCGACCTTCCTGCACAGCCCCGAACTGGCCGGCCGCATCGCGCATCTGGGCGCCTATGTGCGGTTCGAGGGAACCTTGGACATGCGGGTCCGGGTCCTGGCCGCGATGACCGTCGCGCGGGAGTTCGAGGCCGAATACGTCTGGGGCGCCCAAACCGGCAGCGCTCGGCGGCAAAACCTGCCCGAAACCACGATCGCCGCCGTGCGGGAAAACCGGTCCGATGGCGTGCCGGCTGAGGATCTGGCGGTCATCGACTTCACCCGCGCGTTGCTGCGCAAGCACCGGGTCAGCGACGCGGCGGCGGCGGCGATGCGGACGCGGTTGGGCGATGACGGGTTCATCCAGCTTACCACCGCCATCGGCTACTATAGCCTGCTGTCGATGACGGTGAACGCCAATCAGGTGGAAGCCGCGCCAGGCGCTGAAGTTTTGAAGGTATAAGCCAACGGCGCGTTGGCAGGTCCGTTGTCACGCCTCGTGCTTCTCCCGTGCGGCAACATGCTGGCGAAGGACCCGGTTGATCTCGGACTGGTAGCCGCGTCCATTCTCGGAATGGCTTTTGAACCAGGACAATAGATCGGCATCCAAACGAATCGTGATGGCCTCCTTACGCGGCCGATAAAGGCCGCCGCGCATGGCGCCGGACCAATCCAGGACCTCTGGGATATCAGACGTATCGATATCGGCGTCCGGTATGGCGGCAAGCCGGTCCAACCGTTCGCGCTGCTCTTTAGAGATCGCCATCTTCGTATGCCCTCCGCTCACGTTTGGTGGCCTTTCGTGCACTCACAATCCTGACAACGTCATTGACCTCCCCAGGATACGTGTGAACCACCAACAGCAACACGACCCCGCCGGATAGTCCCAATGCATGCCATCGTTCCTCGGCTTCTTCGATCCGGTCGAAACGGACAAGATGGCGCGGGTCCGACCATACGAGGGCCGCATCCTCAAAAGCCACATCGTGCTTGTTCAGGTTGCGCCGGGCTTCGGTGGGGTCCCATAGGAATTGAGGCAACCACGGCGCTCCCTGTAGGCACGTTAATGTAAATACAAATGGGCCAACTGCAAGGGGATTTCGCGTCAAACCCGCAAAGCTCGGCAGTGGTGGGAAGCACCGCGTGGTGGTTGTTGCCGGTGTCGGGTATTGGTTTGGGGGAACATCGGCGAAGGGTGAACTGACTGTTCAGGACACAGGCTGTCCACGTAGCCGAGGACCGCCGGGTTCGGCTGCGTCTTCACAGCTCTGAAATCACGTTGGTATCGAGCAGGATCATGATCGGCCGGGCAGAACGTGCTCCGGACCCGAGAAGTCCGGCGGGCTGCTCGCCGGGGGGGCACCGCGCGCCGGAATGTCGAGATCGGCACTGCCTGCATGACCGAACAGCCGCCGGGCGAGAGTGACCAGGTTTTCTCTGAGAGGGACCTCCTGGCGAGCGACGGCGGCACGCAGCAGTTCGCGGGCTTCCTCGTCAAGCGACCGGCGATGGGCCGCCGCGCTGGTTTTGAGCCGCGTGTGGAGGGCGTCATCGACATGTCTGATCAGCACACTGACCATCAAGGCACCTTATATGCATTGCTATCAAATGCTGGCCAATTATCCGCAGGTACGCAACTCTAAGTTGTCGCACTCGTCCGCATCGCGGCAGCGGGAAGACGCATGAAAAGACTGTTTTGTGAAAAAAAACCGTTGACACCTTCCCGGTCTCACACGTATGTGTTCGTTCGTAACAAGTTAAGTACGAACTAATAACTCCGGTGACGTGTCCTCGACTGGTTTGAGCGGGAGGCGCCAACCTGCCCAGTCGTCTTAATAAAATTCAGTTGGGGGACAGACAATTGTCATCACGGATCTTGCTTGGTCTCGTTCTTGGTCTGACCCCCATCGCTGCCGACCGTGCTT
>JAYUEJ010000123.1:0-2338 GCA_043739265.1 Rhodopila sp.
CCGCATGCCGTCTGACGGCCGGGCCGATTGACCGGCACCCAATGCGTCCGGCAGAATAATGAAGTATTTCGTCGCATCGAGCGGTTGGCCTGCACCGAACAGTTCGCCGGCGAAGCCCGGAGTCAGCATCGCGCGCGCCGATTGGCCCGTGCCATGCAGGATCAGGACAGGTTCGCCATCCGGATTGCCGATCGTGGTATAATGCAGCCGCAGCGCCGGGATGATTTCGCCGGAATGAAACCGGAAATCCCGGGCGACCCAATCGGCTTCTTTTGGTGCCGGGTATTCGGCGGCGATGGCTGGCGGTGCGGCCAGGGATAATACCGCGACGCATGCCGCGCGCAGCCAGAAGCCTTTGGTCATCACGTCCGTCCCCATCATTTGTCATTGCCAGGGCGTAGCGGCCCGGCAATGCCCGTGTTCTTGCGCGCCGATCGGAAGGGTGCCGCGCCGCCGCGGTTCTCGCAATGATCTCAGGCGGCCTTTTTCATCTTCTTTACCTTGTTCGCACGCATCTGGCTGGGGGCACTGCCGCCCTTGGCGCGATCCAACACGAACCTCGCGTAGTCGTCCATGTCGCCGTCGAACGGCTTGACCGTGCCGTCGGCGGCCAGCCACAACCGGTCGGCGACCAGTTCCATCAACGACCGGTCATGAGTGATCAGGATGACGGCGCCCTGGTACTCATTAAGAGCGTCCAGCAACGCTCGGCGGCTGTCGATATCCAGATGGTTGGTCGGTTCATCCAGGATCAACAGATGCGGCGCGGCCATGGCCACCAGATTCAACAGCAATCTTGCGCGCTCGCCGCCCGAAAGATTTTCCACCGTGGTCGATTGCTTGTCGAAGCCGATTCCGAACCCGGCCAGCCTGGACCGGTGTGCCGTTTCGCTGTCATCCGGTCGTTCGCGCCGGATGATGTCAAGCGGCGTGTCGGCGGGGTCGAGCGCCTCTATCTGATGCTGGTGGAACCAACCCACCTTGATGCGGCGTTCGCGCTGCATATGGCCCGATTGGAGTCCGAGCGCGCCGGCGGCCATCTTGGCGAAGGTGGATTTTCCGGCGCCGTTGACGCCGAGCAGGCCGATCCGATCGTCCACATCCAGGCGCAGGTTCAGGTTCTTCAGCACCGGCTCGCCGCCATAGCCGACCGACGCGGCTTCCAGTCCCATCAACGGCGGTGAAAGCGGCCGTGTGGGGGAAGGCAGGGTGAAGGGGGCGACGCGTTCCTCAATTGTGGAGGAAACCGGCTCCATCTTCGCAAGGCGCTTCATGCGGGACTGTGCCTGCGCCGCCTTGCTGGCCTTGGCTCGGAAGCGATCGACGAAGCTTTGCAGATGCGCCCGTTCGGCTTCCTGCTTCGCGGCGAACGCGGACAACAGGCGGGCTTTTTCGGCGCGGCGTTTTTCGAACTCGTCGTAGCCGCCGGTGTAAAGGTCCAGCTTGCCGGCTTGCAGGTGCAGGATGGCATCGACGGAGTTGTTCAGAAGCTCCCGGTCATGGCTGATGATGATCGCGGCGTTCGGGTATTTTCGAAGGCGCGCCTCCAGCCACATGGCACCTTCGAGATCGAGGTAGTTGGTGGGTTCGTCCAGCAGCAGCAGGTCGGGTTCGGCGAACAATGCCGCCGCCAGCGCCACGCGCATGCGCCAGCCGCCGGAGAACTCGGACATTGGGCGCGCGAGGTCGGCGGTGGAAAATCCAAGTCCGGCCAGGATTTCGCCGGCTCGGGCGGGGGCGCGGTCGGCGTCGATCTCCCCCAGGCGGGCATAGATGTCGGCGATGCGTTCGGGTTCGGCGGTTTCCAGTTCGGTGTGGAGCGCGTCGCGTTGTTCGTCGGCGGCCAGGATGGTGTCGAGCAGGCTGACCGGGGTGGCGGGATGTTCCTGGTCCACACTGGCGACGCGCGCGAGTTTGGGCAGGTTGATTTCGCCGCCGTCAACGTGAAGTTCGCCCAGGATCAGTTTGAACAGCGTGGATTTGCCGACGCCGTTGCGGCCGACCAGGCCGACCTTGGCGTTGGATGGTATCAGCACGCTGGCATGGTCGAAGAAGCGCCGTCCCCATGCATTGAACACGAGGTCATCGATTTGGAGCATCAGAAGGGGTGCCGTTCAGTCCGCGGGGAGGGGAGGTTGGCGGGGTGTCTAACGTGGGGGTGCGGAAATAGCGAGGACCATCCGCCCTCGGTGCCGAGAGGCGGGTCGAGGGGATGAAACGCGGCCAGTGGCCGAGCGATCGTGAGTTATTAACCGTTCGTCAAGGAATCGTCCCTACGCTGGGGGACATGCAACCTGGTTCGGCGCTCGGACCAGAGCAAATGACCCGGACACGGGGT
>JAYUEJ010000124.1:0-2334 GCA_043739265.1 Rhodopila sp.
CCGGATGGGCCTGACACGCGTGTGGATGCGTGGTTAATCGGTAACCAAGCAAGTGCCGTGCCATGATGTATTTTCAGGCAGCGTGGCGGGTCCGGCGCATTGAAATCAGATTATTGGCTAATAAATGTTCTGTATGGCGTTAATTAAGGCGTTTTATGGCAAAATGTGTGGCGGGATCAGCATCAACCGGCGGCGGCTGGTTGGATCCGAAAGCGATCAACCGAACGAGAGGCGGCGTTTCGGGAGTTGTGCCGGCGAGAAGGATTTGGGGCGGCAAACGCCTCCAGCCGGGGCAACCGCTTCGGTGTTGTTGATCGTGGCGCTGGCGGCTGGTTCGGTGCGAGCCCTTCCTGTTGCCGCCGATCCGCGATCCAGCGTTCGCCGCGGCGGCAGAGTTCCTCCGGGTGGATTTCAAGGCAGTCGGCAACGATGGCGCGCGATTCCGCCCACTCGCCACGGCTGGTGAAGAACGCCGCCGCCTGATTGAACAGCAGTGAGCCAACCGGTTCGTGGTCCAGATCGGCTTTGGCTTGCAGGACGACCTGCGCCCAAAGCGCGCGATAGGCATGTTGCGTTTCGATTTCGGACATTGCGGTCTTTCTGTTGTGTCCTGGCGGGGAGGCGATCTTTTGTTCGGTAAACGAATTAGATCGCGCAGAGACCGGCCCAGGTGACCAGCAATGCCGTTACGAAACCGATCACCTTAAGATACGAGTTCGCTGATACGCTGGAGAACGGCCTTATTGGGTGGAGATTTATTGTTTTTTTAGCGTATTTTATCAGCTCGGTTTGCATGGGATTTTCGAGTTCCGACATGAACCTTCCCCGGGCGCGTTGCTCTTGAAAAAAAGCGCCGCGGGGACGAGGCCCCGCGGCAAGGTTCAGGGAGGAAACACGAGGTTTCTACCTCACGATTTCGTCATATGGCAATTTAAATATCACGAAATCGCGATAAAATTTTCGGTTCGTAAATGTAATATTTTTGTTACGAATAGATATCGTTTTGATCGATTATCGCGGCAGGTTTTCGGTTGGAACAGCAGGCGGTCACGCCGGATGCCGAACCAGATGGTCCAGCATCAGCGCGTTGACCCGGTCGGGGCTTTGGTCGGCAGGGTAATGGCCGACGCCTTCCAGCACCTCAAACCGATACGGAGCCGCGATGAAAGCGCCGGTGCCCTCGGCGGCGGCCCGGCCCACCGTGTCGTCGGCGTCGCCCCAGATGTAGAGGGTCGGCACTTTGGTCGGACCGACCGGTGCGTGCCGCACGCCGCGGGCACGATACCAGGCCAGTGCGGCTTCCATCGCCGGAGGGTTGCCGATCACCGACAGGTGCCGTTCGATCGCGGCTGGCGGCACACCGTTCGCTGCCAGCCGGGTCCGCAGCCATTTCGCGTCGTCGGCCAGGTTGTCCGGGCCGGCGGCCGGATCGAGAAACCGGGTGTGGTGGCCGGAGCGACGCTTTTGCTCGCCGTCCGGCATGGCCAGCGCGAGATTGAACGCAAGCGGGTGCGGGCGGGACAGAATTGTCAGCGAGGCGATGCGGTCGGGATATTCATCGGCGATCTGCCAGGCGAGGCTGGCGCCCCAATCGTGACCCGCGAGGTGGAAGCGGCGGTCGGGGCGACCGAGGGCGGCGGCGATGTCGAGGGCGTCAGCGATGAGGTGGTCGATGTGGTAGCTGGGGTGATCGGCGGGATCGGGACGCGCGCCAGTTGCATAGCCGCGCTGGTTGGGGGCAGCGGCGCGGTAGTTTGCCTGACCCAGCGCTTCGACCTGGGCGTTCCAGAGATACCGGGAGACTCCAAAGCCGTGCAGCATGAGTACGAGGGGGCCGTCGGCGGGGCCGGCGACCGACACGTCGAACACCATGCCGGGTGCCGTCTGGATGTTTTGCGTGTCTATCATTTGGGCCTCGGGCATTGGGACCTCGGGCATTGGGGCCTCGGGTCAGGGTGCGGAACGACACCACTGATTATCCGAGGGGTCAATGCGGGCTTCGTCGTCGGTCTCAGGCGGCCTGAAACGGTGGTTCGGCCCGGGTTAGCCGCGAAAGAACCGCAGGAACCAGTCGAGCACTTGTTCCGGGGCTTCTTCATTCACGTAGTGGCCGCTGGGGAGGGCTTCGCCGGTGACGTTTTCCGCACGCTGGCGCCAGATGGCCAGAGGGTCTTTGAAGCGCTTGCCGACGCTGCTGGCGTTTCCCCATAGGATCAGGAGTGGGGTGGCGACTTTGCGGCCGAGGTCGGCGGTGTCGAGTTCGCAGTCGATGGTGGCGGCGGCGCGATAGTCGGCGCATGAGCCTCGTATTGTCTTTTCGTTGAAGCAACGGAC
>JAYUEJ010000125.1:0-2333 GCA_043739265.1 Rhodopila sp.
CTGAATTGGCAGGATCGTGGCACCTGCGTGCTGTTCGGCGACGGCGCCGGCGCGGTGTTCCTGCGTGCGAACGATGAGCGTGACACCGCGCAACGCGGCGTGCTGTCCACCCACATCCATGCGCAAGGTACGCTGGGCGACATCCTGTATGTCGATGGAGCGGTTGGCCAGCCGGACAAGCCGGGCCATCTGGTGATGAACGGCCGCGAGGTGTTTCGTCACGCCGTGACGCGGCTGGCCGAAGCGGTCGAGGAAGCACTCGCCGCCAATGGCAAGAGTCACGCCGACATCGATTGGCTGGTGCCGCATCAGGCCAACCTGCGCATCATCCAGGCGATGGGGAAAAAGCTGGGACTGCCGCCCGAACGGGTCGTGGTGACGGTGGACCGGCATGCCAATACGTCGGCGGCCTCTGTCCCGCTGGCGCTGGCCGAGGCGCGTGCCGACGGGCGTATCAAGGCCGGCGATCTGGTGCTGCTGGAGGCGTTGGGCGGTGGCCTGACGTGGGGATCGGCGCTCGTTCGGCTTTGATGCCGGGGGCAGGCTTGCGCCCGGTTAGACGATGCAAGTCCGGCACCCGGGCGGGACCGGCCCCGAAGTGGCGATCTCGACCGGGGCTGCCATTGCAGCGCGGACTACGCGCTGAAACAGGCACGCGATGACCGGGCGCGATCATGCAGTCAGTCCAATACCGGCTGCAAACCCCTGATCCGGTAAGATTTTCTTTATCCGAACCTTGACGTGTCAACACGATCTGCATAGCGTCCGGCTATGCTGACGATAACGCGCGCCCATATCGCTGAAATGATCTACACCCAGGTCGGTCTGTCTCGTAACGAGTCATCCGACCTACTGGAAGATGTGCTGGAGCGGCTTGCCACGCATCTGGAACAAGGTGAATCTTGCAAAATCAGCGGGTTCGGAACCTTTTCAGTAAGGCAGAAGGGGCGTCGGATCGGTCGCAATCCGAAGACCGGCGAAGAAGTGCCGATCCTGCCGCGCCGCGTTCTCGTGTTCCGTCCAAGCCATGTGTTGAGGGCGCACGTCAACGGCACCGTGCCTGGTACGGATGACGATGAATGATCCGCGTTCCATAGCGATTGACGGTCGGGGCGGTCTCCGGAGGCCTGCGTGAGCGACGACCTGTCGGATCATGGCATCGACCAGGGCGTTCGGCAGCGGCTGAAAAAGGCGCCGAACGCGTTTCGGACAATCAGCGAGGTCGCCGACGATCTTCATATTCCGCAACATGTCCTGCGGTTCTGGGAGACGAAGTTTCCGCAGGTGCGGCCGCTGAAGCGCGGCGGCGGACGGCGCTACTATCGTCCGGACGACATCCTGCTTTTGCGGCGTGTCGCCGACCTGCTCTATACGCAAGGCTATACGATCAAGGGCGTGCAGCGCCTGCTGCGCGAAGGCGGCGGGCAGTTATCCGATGATATACCGCCGCCGACAGCGGATGAACGGGAAGCCGCCGAGGCTGAAAAAGCCGGGCTTGCGCCGGACGAGCGGCCGCTGATCCCGGGACTGGAACTGGTTTCGCCCCGGCCGGCGACGGTGCCAATGCCCCGCGCCGCTGCGAAATCGAGGCAGGACGCCGACAATGACCGGCTGCGGGCGCTGCTGGTTGACGCGTTGCGTGACCTTGAGGCGCTGCGGGCCAGTTTGGGCTGACAGTCTGGGCTGATACCGGCGCGGGGCGATCAACGCGAATCGACCCGCCGCGGACACTATTTACCCTCCGAACGCGGAAATCCCGGTCTGTGCCCGCCCGAGAATGAGCGCATGCACGTCGTGGGTGCCCTCATAGGTGTTGACGGTTTCCAGGTTCATCATGTGGCGGATGACATGGTATTCATCGACGATGCCGTTGCCACCATGCATGTCGCGGGCGACGCGGGCGATATCCAGCGCCTTGCCGCAGTTGTTGCGTTTCAGCAGGCTGATCATCTCCGGCGCGGCATCATGCGCGTCCATCAACCGGCCGAGGCGCAGGACGGCGTGCAATCCCAGGGTGATCTCGGTCTGCATGTCGGCCAGCTTCTTCTGCACAAGCTGAGTCGCGGCCAGCGGGCGGCCGAACATCATGCGTTGCAAGGTGTAGTCGCGGGCGGCGTGCCAGCAGAATTCGGCGGCGCCCAGCGCGCCCCAGGCGATGCCGTAGCGGGCGTTGTTCAGGCAGGAGAACGGGCCGCGCAGTCCCTTCACATCGGGCAGCATGTTTTCATCCGGAACGAACACGTCCTGCATCATAATCATGCCGGTGACGGACGCTCGGAGGGAGAATTTACCCTCGATTTTCGGCTGCGTCAGGCCGGCCATACCGCGTTCCA
>JAYUEJ010000126.1:0-7036 GCA_043739265.1 Rhodopila sp.
CGGTTTCGCCATTGCGATTGGATTGCTGGCCCTGGTGGCGCTTCATCTGGTCGGCCAGCAATGGGATGCCTACTGGCACTCGTTCCAGGATCTGTTTTCGCTGGAAGGCGCTTTGATGGTCGGCGCCGCGTTGACCGGAGCGAAAGTCGTCCACGAACTCGGTCACGGCCTGACCGCTCGGCATTTCGGCTGCCGCGTGCCGGCAATGGGTGTTGCCTTGCTGGTGTTGTGGCCCGTGCTTTGGACCGACACCACCGATGCCTGGCGGCTGACGGATCGCCGCCAGCGCCTGGCGATCGACGCGGCCGGCATGGCGTCGGAGGTCGTCCTGGCAGTGATCGCAACCCTGGCGTGGACGATCCTGCCGGATGGGCCAGCGCGCACCGCCGCATTCCTGCTGTCAAGTTCCACCTGGATCATTACCGTCCTGGTGAACTCAAACCCGCTGATGCGTTTCGACGGTTACTACCTGCTGTCGGACTGGCTGGATGTGCCCAATTTGCAAGATCGAGGCTTCGCGCTTGCCCGGTGGTGGCTGCGAGAAACGCTGTTCGCGTTGGGTGACAAGCCGCCGGAGGTCTTCCCCGGGCGTATGGGCCTTGTGGTTCTGACCTACGCGCTGGCGACCCTGACCTATCGCTTCTTTCTGTTTGTGGGCATTGCGCTATTGGTCTTCCACATCGGATTCAAGGCATTGGGGCTGTTTCTGATGGCCGTCGAGCTGTGGTGGTTTATCGCGCGCCCGATCATCAACGAGTTGCGTATCTGGGCTGGGCGACTGCGCGACGGTGGGCTGCGCGGCCGAGCGGTGATGACGTTTGGGGTCTTTGCGTTGCTGATCGGCGTGTTGGTGGTCCCCTGGCGCGGCTCCGTCAGCGGCCCTGCCCTGTTACGCGCGCGCCATGAAGCGACGTTGTTTACCGATGAACCGGGACGACTGATCGCGATGGTGCCGAGCGGCACCCGGGTCGCGGCAGGCGATGTGGCGTTCCGGCTTGAATCTCCCACATTGGACAGTCGCCAGGACACGGTTCGCGCCAAAGCGACGGCTCTGCGCGCCAGGATCGAGGGTCAGGCATTCGATCCCGATACCGCCGACGATATCGATGTGACCTGGGAGGAACTGAGTCAGGCGCTCGCGGAATTGCGGTCGCTCGATGTGCAGCGGAATGCCCTGAACGTACGCGTGCCTTTTGCCGGGACCGTGCTGGATGTGTCGGCCACGCTGCGGCTGGGCCAATGGCTGCCGCGGCGGGAGGCGTTGGGGATTCTGATCGATCCATCCGATCAGGTTGTGGAGGCTTATGTCGCTGAGGCGGATCTGTCCCGCGTTCACGACGGCGCGGCGGCTCGATTTTATCCGGCCAATGCCGAGGTTCCGTTAACTCTGCGTGTTACCAGCCAGGATATCGGGTCCACCCGCGTGCTGGACGAACGGCAGTTGGCTTCGCCCTGGGGTGGACCACTGGCGGCGCGCCGTGATGCGTCGGGCCGGCTGATACCGGCGGACGCGGTCTATAAGGTGATGCTGGCGCCTCGGGACGATCCGGGCAACGCCGTCCGGCGGCTGTCCGGCACGGTTGTCATTGACGGCGATGGACGCAGTATCCTGGGCGGGATCTACCGGCGGGCGCTGGCGGTGTTTATGCGCGAAACGGGGTTGTGACGTTGACCGGGGATCGATCCAGGACCGGGAGGGTTCCAGAAACTCACTGTTTGAACCCGAAGCGACGTGATTGCAGTGCCACCAGTCCCGAATCATCTGTTTAACAGGCTGATAACACGCGGTTATTTTGGGTGCATGTAAAATACCGGGCAAGTCCGGTCAGATCATGCCGCCGTTGATGGAGATGACCTGCCCGGAGATATAACCGGCCCGCTCCGAGGCGAGGAATTCGACCAGGTCGGCGACTTCCTCCGGCCGGCCGGCACGTTTCATAGGCACCATCCGTTCGATCGCCTCCGGTGGGAAGGCGCGGGCGGTGCTGGGTGACTCTATGATGCCGGGGGCCACCGCGTTGACCGTGATGCCACGGCTGGCCAGTTCAAGCGCCAGTGACCGCGTGGCACCGTGCAGTCCCGCCTTGGCCGCCGCATAATTGACCTGCCCGCGGTTACCCAGGATCGCCGAAACCGATGACAAGGAGATGATGCGCCCCCACCTTGTGCGGATCATCGGCAGCAGCAGCGGCTGCGTCACATTGAAGAATCCATTCAACGAAACGTCGAGTACCCGCGACCATTGGTCCGGTGTCATGCCGGGCATCACAACGTCATCGTGGATACCGGCATTATTCACCAAAATTTGGATCGGCCCGTCGGCAAGCAGCACCGTCAACGCGGCCCGGGTCGCGTCCGGGTCAATCAGGTCGAACCGTACGGCTTCCGCGGAACCGCCCCTTTGGCGGATGTCGGCCGCCAGCGCTCGGCCGATGTCGATCGCCTGATGGGCGTGGACGATGACATGGTGGCCCTCCGCGGCGAGCCGGCTGGCGATCGCCCCACCAAGAGACCCGCTGGCTCCGGTGACCAAGGCCCGTCTCATAGCGGGACCTCCGCCGGCACCACGGCGGCTCGGCCCTCAAGCAGAATGCGCGTTTCGTGACTTAGCCGGAAGCGGTAGATCGCCCGGTCGGCGTCACCATGCAGGCGCTCCGCCTCGACGATCAGCGTTCCCGGCAGATGGTCAAGCCATTCGTCGTGACACGACACGGCCCGCACACTGGCCAGGTATCCGGCGCGCGCACCGGCTGCGACGGACCCATCCGCCGCGAGGGCGCCATGCAGGGCCATCGCCTGCGCAGCGTATTCCACGCCGCACAAGATGCCGAGCCGGCCGTTACGCCGCAACGGATTGCCGCCTGCCCGATGGCTGTCGGAGGCGCATTGAATCCGCCGCTCATCCCAGCTTCGGACAGCATCGAGCAGGCACATCTCTCCGGCATGCGGGATCAGCCGGCTGATGCCGGATTTGTCGATCAGCACGGCGTAACCGCGATTTCCAGGACGCCGTGGCTAAGATCCATCCGGACGGTCCCCGTCGAACCGGCAGCCAGCATGACCAGCAGCGGCAGGCACCTTGCGGCCGGATTGCCCCGGCGCAGGTCTTCAAGGCCCGCGTTGATGCAGCGGCTCTCGTTGCCGGCTGGCTCGACCGCCATCCTGATGTGCAGTTCCGCCAGCTTTCGAGCCGATGGTACGGGGGTCACAACGAATGCCGCGCCGAAGCTTGATGTGATCGGCCGCACGTTGTCGAGCGGATCTGGATAAGGAGCGTCATAGGCAATTAGCAGGATGGGTTGGCCGCCGGACACCGCCTGCACGCTCGCCTCCAGCAGCCCCATCGCGAAACTGGCATCATAAGCGCTTAAACTGGTCACCGCTTCCCGCGATTGCACGGCTACGCCCCAATAGCCCGATGGCGCATTATGAACAGAATTATGGAACTGGGTCGGAGAGACCTCCCGGTCAGGTGTCGCAAGCGCGGACAGGATCGCGTTGATCGTGTTGCCATCAGCACCGGATGAGGCAAAGACCGCCGGCAGGGCACCAGGATCGTAACCGGATCGCTCCACTGCCGCGAGCCCTACCGCCAGAGCAAGTTTGACGGTTGGGATAGCCCGCCGCCGCTCCGCCGGTGAAAGCTGTGCAGGCGCCTCCAGAACGATTGGTGCGGAACAGTAGGGGGCGATGCCGGTCAGAACCGATAGACTGTGGACCCAGTCAATCAGGCCGGGGCCGCGTATCTCCACAGCCTCAATGCCCACCCTGAGGCAACGTCCGGCAATAACCGTCTCGGCCGGCTGGTTCATTGCCGCGGGTTGCATACTAATGTCTTCGCTCATGCCGGACATCCGAGGATCAGGCTGGCATTGCTGCCGCCGAAGCCAAAAGAATTCGACAGCACACGCTCGATCCGGGCTGGCCGTGCGGCGGTCACATAATGGCACCGCAACGCCGGGTCCCGCGTTTTGGTGTGCGGGCTGCCGGGCACCAGCCCTTCGGTAATGGACAGCGCGGCGATCACCGCTTCAACGATCCCGGACGCACCGAGAGTGTGCCCGGTGTGGCCCTTGGTGGAGCTGCACGGGGTCGCCTCGCCGAACAGGGATACGACGGCGCGATCCTCCGCCGCGTCCCCGATCCGGGTCGCTGTGCCATGAAGATTGACGTAGTCGATATCCTGCGGACGCAGCCCCGCGGCGATGAGGGCTCGGGACATCGACAGCGCCGCGCCGACACCCTCGGGATGGGGTGCCGACATGTGGTGGGCGTCGCTGCTCTCACCGACTCCGAGGACATGGAGCGTGCTGGAATCGTCTGGCCGTGGTCGCTCCAGCAGGGCGAAACCGGCTGCCTCGCCGATCGACAAGCCGCTGCGTTCGGCGTCGAACGGGCGACAGGGACCTTCGGCCAGCAGTTGCAGCGCGTTGAAGCCATACAGCGTGGTAAGGCAAAGACTGTCGGCTCCGCCAACGATCGCGGCATCGCACAGTCCGGTCTCGATCATCCGCGCCGCGGTCGCGAAAACCTTGGTGGTCGAGGCACAGGCAGAGGACACAACCAACCCGGGGCCGCGCGCGCCAAGCATCGTCATGACAAAATCGGCGAGCGAGAAGGTGCTTTGCGTGCCGGCATAATTCAATTCCGGCGGCAGCCGTCCGTTTACCGGATCGCGCCGACGATAGGCCTGCTCCGTTTGCAGAACCCCCGACGTGCTGGTGCCCAGGAACACCCCGATGCGGGCCGCTCCATAGCGCGCCATGGCCGCCCGAACCGCCGGCAGAAAGCCGTCCTGGGTCAGGGCGAGCTGCGCCAGGCGGTTGTTGCGGCTATCGAAACGGGTCAATTCCGGACTCAGGCGCACAAGATCGAGTCCGGGCACTTCGCCGACATACGTCGCAAGATCGGCATTTTCGAACTGGCACGGCGTCAGCCCGCTGGCGCCGCGTTGCAGCGCGGACAGGGTCGCGGAGCGACCGAGGCCGAGGCTGCTGGCGATGCAGAAGGCGGTCATCGCGAGGGGTCGCACGGGCGGTTTCAGCCTCCGACCCGGTCTGCATCGCCGGTGCCGGCACCCGACGCCGAGATTCCCGATCCAGTGCTGGCCGATCCAGTGCTGGCCGATCCAGTGTTGGCCGATCCAGTGTTGGCCGGTGGGGCAATCTGGGCCGCACTGCGTGCCACCTCCTCATAGAAGCGGGCGTAGAACCTTGGGAAATCCCGATCGTACGCCAATGCCGGATGGTTGTGCAGCCACCAGGACAGCGGCCGGCGTTCGGCTTCGACCCGAGCATAGAGCCTGCCGAAATACCGAGTGTCGGCGCGCGGGTCGGAATAGCGTGGCTCCGAAATGATCTGGCGATACCACCCCTCATACGGTCCGAACACAGGCTCATCGTAGAAGATCAACTGCAAATCGGTTTCATAGACCGCGTTTTCGCGAACGACACGATCGTAGGTTGCCAGCGCGCCCTCCCGCAGAGGCAGGCCCTCGCCAGCGAGCATCGCGCGCCTGGCCGGCAGGTCGTTCCAAATAGCGAGTAAACCGTCGATTGGCATATCGTTCGCGCGCCGCATGATGTTGACGAATTCGTTCTTCGGCACCGGGAAGTCGAACGCCGAGATCAGGACGAACCGGCCAGTCGTCCAAGGCGGCCAAAAACCGATGGCTGTCAACGCGTTATGTGCGACATGGATGCAGTTGTCGGTCAGCACCCCCCAGTCATACTCGGCTTTACCATCCCGGTACGGCCGGTTCAGTCCGTTTAGGTAATCGGCGATGCGAGTCATCTGCACCTTGCTCACCGGCACCCGGGCGCAATACCGGTCGCGTCCGTAGCTGATGGCATAGTCGGTCGCGATCGAGACCTCGTACTCGAAGTTTTCTTTGGTAAATCCGGCCGGCATGTCTTCGAACACGCGGGGGTGGAAGCGGATACCGTCGTAAATGCCCAGTTGCTTCGCGTGCGCCTTCGTTGCGTCATAGACCGCGCGCGTCAGCGGCTGCCCTGGCTTCACGTCGCCATGATAGAAGAAGTCGCGGCCCGGGATCGCCACCCAGTTCGCGTTGGCAAAATGGGCGTTCACACTCAACCCGAGCCCGTTCGACGCAGGTTCGTCGGCGCAGACCTCGATTTCCGGATAACCGTCCCCGATACGGCAGACCCCATTCAGGTAAATCGTCGAATGACCTCCGACGCCGCCGCGAATGTCGGCTCCATAACCGGGCTTCTTCTGGATCTCCGACAATGCGCAGAACTCGAGGTAGTAGGGATGCTGCGTAGTGTAGGCGACCTCATCGACGACCGGCTGATGCGACGGAATCGGCAGAGTGGTCGCGCAGCCCGCGAAGCCAGGCGCGACAAGGCCTAGCAGGGCGATAAAGCCAGGGCGCATCAATTCGCTCCGCCGCTTGCACCGGCTGGCGCCGGCCGCTCAAACGGTTGCTGGTCCAGGATTAACCCCCATAGTGCCTGCCAGCTTGTCCAATCGTGCTCTCCCGCCACGCTCGTTACATGGTGTGCCGGCAATAGGTCCGCCAGCAGGGAAGCTGTCGGGGCGAACCGGTCGGCAAGGGCGCGCCCCACAAACATGCGTGGCAGCGCCGCGGGCGGCGTCGTTGCCAGCCATGTCAACATGGCACGCTCCTTCTCGTTGCCCCCGATGCCCGCCTCCTTCTCGTTGCCCCCGATGCCCGCCTCCGGCTGGTTGGCCCCGATTTGCGCCGCCGCCCAGTCGCGCAGGCCGCCGGCTCGGCCGACCTCCGCGATCAGCCCAGTGCTGGCCAGGTAGGGAGTCAAAAGGATCAATCCCTCCGCCAGATCCGGCTGCGCCCGGACGCAGCGCAGGATCGCCTGACAGCCCAGACTGACACCGGCCAGCCAAAGCCGCCTCGGCTCATTACGGCGCGCCTGGGCGATCGCATCCAGCATCCGAGCCTCGACCGAACCGTCCAGGTAGGCATCCAGACCCGGATCGACGGTCGCGACCGCGATCCCCCGGTAGCGTTGCTCCACCGTACCGATCAGGCCCT
>JAYUEJ010000127.1:0-2330 GCA_043739265.1 Rhodopila sp.
CCGGCAACCACCATCCGCACCCGATGGGCCTGGCGGCGGAATATCGGCGCCGCCAGGAATGCCACCATCGTCGCCCCGCCAAACACCCGGGCGGCCTGCATCTGCGCGTCCGTCGCCAGATCGAAAATCATCTCACTCTTGCGGGTAGCGCCACGGTTTCGCAGGCTGCCGCGCCGCGGTGTCGAGTGTCCATTGCGGCAGCGACAGCCCGCCGGCAACATCGCTGAACACCATGCGGACCCGACTGCCGATCCCAATCCGGCGGACCATCTCCGGCGGCGCCAGCACGCCATCCGGCATGGTCAGGTTGCCGACCACGCGCAGAGACTCATGCTCCGACGGCTGCCCCTTCTGCGTATCGAGATCGACCAGCAGCACCATATACGGGGTATGCGCCTTGAACGCCGGTTGGATCGCGTGATGCACCTCCTCATACGAATGCACCTCGCCCTTGCCTTCAACCGCCGTCCAGGTCGCCCGCGGGCTGGCGCACCATGGACACCCGGTCGTGGGCGGATAGCGCAGCAGCCGGCAATCGTCGCATTTTTGCAGATGGAAGTCGTGCTCCGAACAATACTTGAAATACGACAGATTTTCATGGTCCAGATCGTCGATCGACAACGACATTCCCAGGTAGTCACCTTGCATGGACATGCCCGTTTCTCCTTTTCAGCCGCGCCGCATCACCATGCCGGAGGTCGTCATCGGGTTCGCCCAACCCAGATTAGCCGTCAATTCGATGTCCTTCACCTGACGGCACCCTCCCTCCCGATAGTCGAAACTGTGCTGACGCTTGCCGTCCGCGCCGACCGGGCAGGAATCATCGACGTCATGGCGCAGTTGCCGCACGTTCTCGATCACCATGTTCATTCCATGCGTGTAGCCTTCGCACAAATGACCGCCGGAGGTGTTGTTCGGCCGTTGTCCGCCCAGACGGGTGATTCCCGATGAAACGTAGTCGCCACCTTCGCCCTTCTTGCAGAAACCATAATCTTCCAGTTGCAGCATTGAGGTAAAGGTAAACGCGTCGTAGGCGCCGGTCGCGTCGATGTCCTCGGGGCCCACGCCGGCATTCGGCCAAAGAATATCCTTGGCATAATACCCGCCAACCCGAGCGATCGGTCCGGCCTGGTAATGCATATCCATGCGCGGCTTGCTGCACCGCCCAACGATGCCCCGGATCAAAGCCGGAGTGTGCCGCATGTCCTTCGCCCGATCCGCCCGCGTGATGATAATCGCGGTGGCGTTGTCGGTTTCGACACAGCAGTCCAACAGATGCAGGGGTTTGCAGATGATCCGGCTGCTCAATACGTCATCCACGGTGTAGCGCTTCTTGTAAAACGCCTTGGGATTATTCGATGCATGCTCGGAATGCACGACTTTCACCATCGCAACTTGTTCCGGCGTCGTGCCATACTCGTACATGTGGCGCATAAACGTCGGGCTGAACATCTGACCCGCACTCTGCCACCCATAGGCTCGGTTGTGCAGCATGTCCCCGGCGACCGGCGTCGCCGACCGCGCACCCGTGCCGCCGATGCGTACCTGGGAGAAACCGTTCATTGCCCGGAACAACGCCACGGTGTTGCACAGTCCGGCCTCGATCACCCCGATGGCGATCCCGATCAACGCTTCCGTCGATGACCCGCCGCCGACGCAATCCATGTAGAAATTCAGCCGAGCCCCAATGTCGCCGGCCATGAAAGTGGCGGAGGTGCTGTCATTGTTCGAATACGACAACATGCCGTCGATGTCCGAGGTCTTGATCCCGGCATCCGCCGCCGCATTGCGCAGCGCCCAGGTCCCCAGGGCCCGCGTGGTCTTGTCCGATCCGCGCGTGTAGGTGGTCTCCCCAATTCCCACGATCGCATATTTGTCGCGCAGGTATTTCGGCGTGCTGACATCGGTATCCGCTGGTAGCGGCATGGCGCGTCTCCCCTTGTAGTTGGACAGAGGCTGATACGTCGCTGGATCGCCGTCAATGCGCGGTTTTTTCTTCCCAATCGGCACCGAAAGCAGTTATCTTTGTTCACAATAGGATAGGTTAACCAATCCTTAATGACCCGGTATGATTTCATTGTCATCGGCAGCGGTCCGTCGGGGCGTCGCGCCGCCATTCAGGCAGCGAAGTTGGGGCGATCCGTCCTGGTGATCGAAAAGGGTCGCCGCGTGGGTGGCGTGTCCGTCCACACCGGCACCATCCCATCCAAAACCCTGCGCGAAACAGTTCTGAACTTAACCGGCTGGCGCGAACGCGGTTTTTACGGCGCCGCCTACCGGGTCAAAAAAGATATCCAGGCCAAAGACCTGATGGCTCGGTTGCACATGAC
>JAYUEJ010000128.1:0-2330 GCA_043739265.1 Rhodopila sp.
ACCATCGCCACCTCGGCCGCATCGGCACCGGCGATCTCGCCCTCCGTCAGCACCCGCCAGGTCCCGCTCACCAGCACCTCGCTCGGGCGGAACCGCGCCTTGTAGGCCATTTTCCGGCTCTCCGGCACCCAATAGCCCAGGTAAACATACGGCAACCCCAACGACCGAGCGCGATCGATCAGCCACAGTACCGCATGAGTCCCCAGCGACCGCTTTTCCAGCCCAGGCTCAAAGAAACTGTAAACCGCCGACAACCCGTCCCCAAGTTTATCGGCCAGACAAGCGCTCAACAACCGGTCCTGGTCATCGCGAAATTCGACGATGAACGTTTCGATTGGCGTATCTTCAACCATGGCGCGATAATCGTAGAAACTCATGCTCGCCATGTCGCCGTCGCCGTGCCGGACTCGCTGATACCGCTGGAACAACTGGAACTGTTCGGCGGTAGCCCGAGCCGGAACGCGATACCCCTCCAGCGCCGCATTCGCCTTCCAAATCTTGCGCAGCGTCCGGTCCGGCTGGAACGTATCCACCGGTATCCGGATCGGCACGCATGCCTGGCAGGCGGGACAAACCGGCGCATAGGCGATGTTGTGGCTACGGCGGAAGCCGGCCCGGGACAGCCGGTCGTGCAACGCCTCGGCGCCCGGCCCGGCGATCTCTGTCACCACCTTGCGTTCGATGCGTCCCGCCAGGTAAGGGCAGGGCAGGGGGGCCGTCGTGTAAAAAAACTGCGGCCGGCGCGGTGGTTGATACAGGTTCATGGGCCGAAATGTCCACCGGATGCGGTGAATGGCTCGACCCGCACCACGACCAGGCCGCTCACCAGATCGTGCAGCGTGCGGTGCCGTGCGGTGAACAACGCCACCACCAACAGCAGGCCGGACGTGGCGAGCGTCAGATAGAGAACCAAGACCGAAACCAGCGCCTGCAATCCCTCGGGGGGCCCAAGATCGAAGTCGCGCCGCACCGTCAGCCCCATCATCCGTTGACCGGGCGTCGCGCTGGAGGCACCGAGCAGCGAGAGGAAGTGGTAACAGAACGGCACGAACGGCAGGATGCTCATGGCGCCGAAGCCCAGGCCGAAGGTCAGAAAACCGAACACCACCAGCAGCCACCACAGGGCGAACAGCAGAATCAGGATCAGGATCGCGTCGAACACCCAGGCCACACAGCGGCGTGACATGACGCCGGAGGTCAGGACATTCGCATCCATATAGGGATTGCCAAAGCTCATGGGATCAATCGAACCGTTCCTGTGATGCCGGCGGCTGCCGGCCCGAGCGTTATCGTAGCACCGTCGCGCCACCGTATGGCAAAATCTCTTGCGTGCGTGCTGAACGGATTGCCCGATTGGCCGGGGGCCATCATGAACACGCTGCGATCCAGGTTCCCCAGATCATAGACTCCGCGATAGGCCGCGCCATGCACCGACTGGAACGCGGCGTTCATTCCGCCGCGATCGATGGTGTTGTCGTCGCCCGGGCTGGGAATGGCGATCGTGGTCAACGACCCCAGCACCGGGATGCCGCGCAAAAGCGGGTGGGCGAACACCGCCTGATGCACGTCGCCCCATCGCCAGGTGGCCGGATCGTCACCAAAGCGCACGCTGATATCGCGCATCGCATCCGCCAGTGACTCCCGCAGCAGCCTCCCGCAATCCCCGTCGCACCAATGGGCGCCATCTGGACCAAGCACCGACGCCACGAAATCCGAAACCGGCGCCCCCACCCAAGCCGTCAGTTCGGCGTGCCGCAAGATCGCGCTATAGAACGCCCCCATCCAGGCATTGAAAATCAGCGGCGCGGGCGAGTGCATCACCGCCGACCCGTCCCACCATCGCAACAGCGCCATTGCCTTGTCCGACCCGCCGTTTACCGCCAGCAATTTCGGCAGCACCTGTCGCGCAAACCCATCCACGACATCCATCTGCATAGCGGCGAAATCCGCTTGCGTGTGCCGATCCGACCGGTCCAGCAGCTCCCGGATACGCCGCGCCCGCCAATCGCCGAACGTGTCGCGCGCCATGAAAACAGGGAAATCCGCCGTCCAGACAGGTTCGTTGGCATTCACCAGCCGCCCGCTTGCCGGCGAGACGCTGTGCGGTAACTGCTCCCCGGACGCCCAGCCGGTCCAGTCATGCGAGCCATCGCCCGGCACCGGCGCCGACCCATCGCCGGCCGCCCGGATTGGAACGCGTCCAGTGACGAACAACCCGATGGTCCTGGCATCCGCCACCAGCAGGTTTTGCACCGGCGAACTGATCACCGGTGCCGCCGCCCCTGCCTCCGCCACCGTTACCGCCCGGTTTAGCGCCACCAGGCCCGTTG
>JAYUEJ010000129.1:0-7031 GCA_043739265.1 Rhodopila sp.
GGGTGTTGACCCATGCCGGGCATTCGTACGCCGGGCGAAGCGTGCGGGACATGGCGCGCATCGCCGAAACCGAACGCAGCACCGTCACCCGAGCCGCCGTTCGGTTGCGCGATGCCGGCTACACCATCGGCATCGTCTCCGCCGGCAGTTCGCCCACCGCACGCCACGCCGAGAACCTCGCCGGCGTCACGGAAATCCGCGCCGGTGTTTATATGTTTGGCGATCTGTTTCAGGCCGAAATCGAAACCCACGGCATGGACTCGATCGCGATGACCGTGCTGACCAGTGTGATCGGCCGCCGCCTTGACCGCTCCCCTGGCCGTATCCTGGTCGATGCCGGTGGACTGGCACTGTCGAAAGATCGCAGCACCGACGCGACGCCGCATGATTACGGCTACGGCCTCGCACTCGATATCGACGGCAAACGGCGGTTTGGTAATGCCATCGTGTGCAAGGCGTATCAGGAGCACGGCGTCATCGACCTCGATCCGGCGCACCCGATCGATCTGCCGATCGGCGCCAAACTGCGCATCGCACCCAATCACGTTTGCATGACCGCCGCGGCCCATGACCGCTACTTTGTCGTGGATGGGGAGCAAGAAGTGGTCGCGATCTGGAATCGAGTGAACGGTTGGTAAGATTGGCGGCTTCCGTCGGCCTCCCCGATGTGACTACATCGCCTGGCGCGTTCGTAACGGATCAAGAAAGGATCTGTGTCTTCCAAAAATCCGGTCCCAATGACTGGGGCTCATTTCCGGGCTCGTCCATGCCGATTTCACCCGTTCTGGCGCTGGTGGGATTTGTCGGACTGTGCCTGCTGGTCGGGGCCGTTGGCGGGTCGATCACGGCGCGTTCCATCCATCTTTGGTACGACACGCTGCGGCCGCCGGCCGGCACGCCGCCGAACTGGCTGTTCGCGCCGGTCTGGACCGTGCTTTACGTCATGATCGGGGTTGCTGGCTGGCTGATCTGGAAACGCCTGGGGGCTGCCAGGCCGTTGCGGCTCTGGGGCTGGCAACTCGCCGCCAACGCGCTTTGGTCACCGGCCTTCTTCGGCCTGCACAGCCCGCCCCTGGCAATGGCCGTAATGGGCGCCTTGCTGGTGTTGATCGGGCTGACGATCCGGTCATTCCGCCGCGTCGATCGCTACGCCGCCATTTTGATGGTGCCGTATGGCGGGTGGTGCCTCTACGCCGCCTATCTCAACGCAGGGTTCCTTCTACTCAACTCCCTTTGATCAAGGAGTTCCCCAACACCCACGCTCCGGTCAGGGCGGGCGGATTGGATTCCACATCGGTTTCGGAAAACGGCCCCCTCCGGATGTCAGCGCCGGGTGCTCACCCCATTCCGGCCGAACCGGTTCGACTACCAGCAAACCGTATCGACGCGGCGCGCCAATCCCTGCTAAGACGCGGCCTTCGTCGTTCCAACGATCGTTGCCACTATAAAGGTTCGGACCATGACGGCTGCTGCCCTGCGTGTTGCCCCGCCAAGCCGGTTTATAGCTCGGCGCATCCTCGCGGTCGCGTTCGGTGCCGGCCTTCTGAGCGTGGCCGCCGCATCCTGCGCAAGCGCACAGGTCACCCTGCCAGGCGCCCCCGTCGGTGCGGGCAACGTCGGCACCGGCCCACATGCCAGAGGCGCCGCCGAAAAACCGCTGCAACCTGCCCCGGATGCGATCCCTGGCGCCCGTGCCCGGGAACCCGCCGCGCCCGCGACCCGCCTCGCGGGGGACATGCAGCCAACCGATGCCTTGTTCGACGCGATCAACCGCGGTGACATTGCCGCCGCACGCGATTCGCTGAACCGAGGCGGCGACCTGAACGGTGTCAACGTCCTCGGCATGACGCCGATGGAGCTGTCGGTCGATCTCGGCCGCAACGATATCTCATTCCTGCTGCTGTCGATGCGCGGCGAGGATAGCGGCCGAGGCTCCCGCGCCGTCGGACGTGATAACAAGACCCCGGCAACCAAGACCGTCCAAACGTCAAATCCCGCCCCACCCACGCCGGCCAAAGCCGGTCGGGTGGCGACGCAGGCCGCGAAGCCTGTCGCGACCCCAAAACTGTTCGCCAACGATGGCGGATCGCCGCTTCCAGGATCGGGATTCCTTGGCTTCGGCTCAAAGCCAACCGCCAACTGAAGCAGGATCAGACCCGAACAGGCCGCCAAAGTCAGAACGATCGATGTTAGCGGGTGAGCGTTACAGCCTGCGCTTATCTGCGAACATCCGCGGTAAAACAGTCCGTTTGAACGCGCAATCGCGGCGGTCAGATCCCACCAATCCAACAAAGGTTCGGCCGCGGCAGTTCAAATACGATTGGCCGACGGGATTGGCTGGGGCGGGAGGGATCGAACCTCCGAATGACGGAATCAAAATCCGTTGCCTTACCGCTTGGCGACGCCCCAACAAGCAGACAAGCAGAGTGATAGGTGGGTCGGCGGTTCGCGTAAAGCCAGAACCGCCATCCGGAGATTCTCATTTTAGCCGGACGCCGCTCCCTGGCCGCCGGACAGCACGCCTATCCGGCATAAAGCCCGCCACCCCAGGCCCACCAATTATCGCGAACGATGGCCCCCGCCGCCGCCTGTGCCAACGCTGGCGTATCGAACAATCCAAGGCACGTCGCCCCGGACCCGCTCATGCGCGCCAGCCGGCAACCGGGAATCGCCACCAGACCACGCAGCACCTCGTCGATCGCCGGTGCCAGTGTCCGCGCCGCCGGCTCCAGGTCGTTGCGTGTTGCAACAAGGGAATCGGCCAGCGACCCAACGTCCCGCCACCCATCCGCCGGCCAGCGCGCCGGTTCGGAGAATACCCCGGTGCGGCCGCGGAAAACCGCCGGAGTCGAAATCGCAACGCCCGGATTGACCAAAACAATCCCCAGCGCCGGCAATGAAGGAGCGGCCACCAGCAACTCGCCGATCCCTGACATCAGCGCCGCCCGGGACCCCAGGCAAACCGGCACATCCGCCCCAAGATCGCGCGCCAGCGCGTGCAGATCATCCTCGGCGACGCTGATCCCCCAAAACCGGGACAGCAGCCGCAGCGTGGCCGCGGCATCCGCCGATCCGCCGCCGATACCGGACGAAACCGGCAGATACTTCTCCAGCACCAGCTTTCCGCACGCCCTTACCCCCGCCCGAGCCGCCAGCGCCCGGCCCGCGCGCAGGACCAGATTATCGGCCTCGGCCGCCAACCCGGCGGAGAACGGTCCGGCGACCACCAGCGACAGCACATCGTCGGCACCAACGCTCAACCGATCACCCACACCGGCGAAAACGACCAGGCTGTCCAGCAGGTGATAGCCATCGTCCCGTCGCCCAACCACATGCAGATGCAGGTTGACCTTCGCAGGCGCGAAATCCGTAACCGAAACCGGGGCCGACAGGTCGCTACGGTCCGCTGACAACCGAACCAGGCCGTCCGGTGTTCAGCTTGGCCTCCAGTTTCGCCACGTCGTCCGGCGCCGGATTCAGGGTCAGCGCCCGCCGCCATTGATACGATGCCTCGACGCCCCGCCCCACCGCCAGGTAAGCATCGCCCAGGTGCCCGTTGATCGTGGCGTCCTCCGGCTCCAACTCGACAGCCCGTTCCAGCGTCTTCACGGCGTCCTTGTTGTGCCCCTGGCGCAACATCACCCAACCCAGGCTGTCGGTGATCGCCCCATCGTTCGGCCGCCGTTCAGCCGCGAGCTGGATCATCCGGCGCGCTTCATCCAGGTGATGGCCCATGTCGGCGAGCGAATATCCCAGATAGTTCAACACGAACGGCTGATCGGGCGACAGTTGCAGCGCGTGTTCGAAATCGGCCTTCGCCTTGGGCCATTGGTGCGCCCGCTCCTGCGCCACACCGCGTTGGTAGAACACCACCCAATCCGATGCCACGGGATGCGCGATCCGCCCGATCGCCTTGTCATAGGCCGCGATCGCGTCAACAAACCGCAACTTGGTACGCAGGATGTCGCCGCGCTGCTCATCCGGCAGCGGGCTGTCGGGATAGTCCCGAGCCAGACGCTCGAGGTCGCGCATGGCTTCGTCAGACCGGCCCAGCCGATCGACCAGCAGCGCCCGCCGCAACTGGACGACCGCGATGATCGGGTCGCCCGACGCCACCTCGTTCAACATCCGCAACGCCGCCCGGGGATGTTTCTGGCTGGTCAGGATGTCGGCGGCCAGCAGACGGGCCGCCGCGAAATCCGGCCGCATATCCAGCGCCAGCCGCAGCATGATCAGGGAAAAATCATTGGCGTCCTGCGAACGCAGCAGCGCCGCGAAGGTGAAATACGCCTCCGCGATCCCGTCGCTTGCCCGCCCGACCGGCCGTTTGGTGACAGTGGCCAGCAGATTCGGCATGGCAATCGCAATGTCCGCCGCCGCCGCCGGCAACGTCGCGAGGATGCGCTGAGACTCCCGCGGCTGACCGGACCGAGCCTGCCAGCTCGCGAGGATCTGTGCCAGCCGGAGATTCGGCACCGCCATATCGGCCTCGGCGATGCGATACAGCCTGGCCGCTTCGTCCGGCCGATTGCCGATATCGGCCACCATCGCCGCCTGCAGTGCGAACAAGGCGCGAAACCTGGGATTTTCCACATAAGGGCGCAAGGTTGACAGCGCGGTATCGGTCCGCCCATCGCCCTGCTGCGCCCAGGCCACCAGCAGCGGCTGCAGCAACTGAGTCAGCCCCTCACGCGGCAGCCCGCGAAACCGCTGCTCCGCTGCCTGCCAATGGCCGGCCTTCACATCGACATCCGCCAGCACGAGCCGAGCCACCTGGCTATCCGGCAACTGCTGCGCCAGTTTGACCGATTCCGGCCGATTGGCATTCACGCTGGCGATGAAGGCTTGCAGCGTCAGTTCCGGATCGCCGGGACTTTGCGCCGCCGCTTTCAACAGATCGTTCGCCGCGGTGGTGGAATCGCCCTCCGCCAGTGCAAACCGGCCAGCCAGGAAATTGCCGATCACACCGGCCGGCACCTGGCCCGCAACGGCATCGCCGGACGGTTCGGAGGCCGCGCACGCCGACAACAGCGTAAGCGCGAGAAGGATGGACCGCCGAGCGGCGCGGACATGTTGCATCCGCTCAGACTAACAGTCGTGACATGCGATGTCATTCGGCATGCGATAGTTTCAACGGAAAAAGAGCAGAACCCGATCCCGTGGCCGGTCCTGCTCCGTCATCACGCAGAAAGCCCGGCATGACTTAGGAAGGCTGGCATGACTCAGGAAGCCTGGCATGACTCAGGAAGCCTGGCATGACTCAGGAAGGCTGGCATGACTCAGGAAGCCCGGGCCCCCTACATCCCGCCCGGATAACTCGGTCCCCCACCACCCTCCGGCGGCACCCAGTTGATGTTCTGCGACGGGTCCTTGATGTCGCAGGTCTTACAATGCACGCAATTCTGCGCGTTGATCTGCAACTTCGGCACACCCTCGTCCGCCCCGACGATCTCGTACACCCCGGCCGGGCAATACCGAACCTCCGGGCTGCGAAACCGGTTCCAGTTGAGGTCGATCGCCACCGCCGGATCGGCCAGTTGCAAATGCACCGGCTGGTCTTCCTCGTGATTGGTGTTGCTGATGAACACCGACGACAGCTTGTCGAAGGTCAGCACCCCATCCGGCTTCGGATAAACGATGCGCGGTGCCGTGTCGGCCCCGACCAGCGTTTCATTGTCGGCGTGCGGATGGTGCAACGTCCACGGCGCCTTACCGCGCAGCAAATAGGTGTCGAAACCGCTGTAGAGCAACCCGCCCCACATCCCGAACTTCGAAAAAGCCGGCCGGATGTTGCGAACCTTCGACAGTTCCTCCCACACCCAGCTCGCCTTCAATTTGTCCAGATACCCCGTCACCTCCGCCGGACGATCCCCCGCGATCGCCTCGGCCAACGCATCCGCCGCCAGCATGCCAGACTTCATTGCCGTGTGGGTGCCCTTGATCTTCGGCACGTTCAGGAAACCCGCCGCGTCGCCGATCAGCAATCCGCCAGGGAAACTGAGTTTCGGCAGCGACTGCAAGCCGCCCTCATTTAACGCCCGCGCGCCGTAGGCGATGCGCCGTCCGCCCGCAAAATGCGGACGCACTGCCGGGTGAGTCTTGAACCGCTGCATCTCGTCAAACGGCGACAGCCACGGGTTCGCGTAATCCAGCCCGACGACGAAACCGTACGACACCAGGTTGTCGCCGAAGTGATACAGGAACGATCCGCCGTAGGTCGCGCGATCCAGCGGCCAGCCCAGGCTGTGTTCGATCAGGCCCGGCTTGTGGTTGGCGGCGGGGATTTCCCACAACTCCTTGATGCCGATCGCGTAGGTCTGCGGATCGTGGCCGTCCCGCAAATTGAACCGCTGCATCAACTGCTTGGACAGCGACCCGCGGCAGCCCTCGGCGAACAGCGTGTACCGGGCACGCAATTCCATGCCGCGCTGGAAATTGCCCCCCGGTTCGCCCGACTTGCCAACCCCCATGTCGCCGGTGGCGATGCCGACGATGCGGCCGTCTTCCTCCAGCAATTCGGTGGCGGCGAAGCCGGGATAGATTTCAACACCCAGCGCCTCCGCCTGCTGCCCCAGCCAGCGCACCACATTGCCCAGCGACACGATGTAGTTGCCGTGATTATGCATCTGCGGCGGCGTCGGCAGCTTGAAGGATCGCGTCTCGGTCAGGAACAGGAACCGGTCCTCCCGAGCCGGCGTGTCCAGCGGCGCACCCTGTTCTTTCCAGTCCGGGATCAATTCGTCCAGCGCCCGCGGCTCGATCACCGCGCCGGACAGGATATGAGCGCCGATTTCGCTGCCCTTTTCCACCAGACAGACCGCCATATCGGGGTTGATCTGCTTCAAACGGATCGCCGCGGACAGGCCGGACGGCCCGCCACCCACGATCACGACGTCGAATTCCATCGCCTCGCGTTGGGGTAGGTCGTCCGCCATTTTCCACTCCTTGCCGGCTGTCTTATGATCAATCGAGCCTTATGTGCTTTAGATTACCGTGCGGGGCAAACCGGCAAGCCTTCCGGGACCGCCTAA
>JAYUEJ010000130.1:0-2326 GCA_043739265.1 Rhodopila sp.
GCGGCGAACTGGGCGCGGATTTCGGCCAGCAACTGCCGCCTTATGGCCGGCCGGAAGAAGTAATTCAGCCCCAACTTCAGTTGATCGGACGGAAACTGGCCGGCTTCATCCACCAGATCGGGGATCGCGGCATGGGGCAGGGCGGCCGGCCCCTCGATGACCACAAGATGCAGGCCGACCCGCAACGACGGGTTGGCGCGAGCGATGCGAACGGCATCGGCGGCTGCAGGGCCGGCGACCATCAGGCTGGCGGCTTGCAGGACGCCGTCCCGGTGGGCGCGTTCGATGCCCTCGTTGACCGCCAGCGTCAGGCCGAAATCATCGGCCGAGAAGGTGACGGTCTTCACGCTGTTCTGCCGGCGATCCGCCGTACTCCGCAACGATGCGTACGATGTGGCGTATGGGCGCGTCGTTCCAATGGTCAGTCCATTCGTTTGCGTTTGACGGCGCGGTCATCCCATGGGGCAGATACCGGGGCAAGTGCCGGTTAGAGTGCTTTCATGGTCACTGGAATCGTGCTCCCACGTTCATGGCCGGGTCTGTCCTGGCGCTCTGCGCACGAACCGTTGCGGGCGGGACAGGCCGGCAGATGATGGCGTGCGTTTCCATTCAGCGTGAAAACGCTCTGGAATGCGCGGCCGGTCAGGGTCCGTTTGGTTGACAGGTTTTTTTGCAGGCAGATGAACGCCGATGAACGCCGATAAGCTGGGGATGGCCGGTGCCCTGGTTGGATTGCACCTGGAATGCTCCCCTGAATTCAGACACACTCGTTCTCCTTCTCTAACAGTGTGTCTCACCAATAGGGTTCAGTCCAGCCAATGCCTGTCCAGTCACAGTGAAAACGCTCTGGAATGCGCGGTTGGTCAGGGTCCGTTTGGTTGACAGGTTTTTTTTGCAGGCAGATGAACGCCGATGAACGCCGATAAGTTGGGGATGGCCGGTGCCTGGTTGGATTGCACCTGAAATGCACCCCTGAACTCAGTCAGACTCGTCCTTTTTCTCCAACAGTGCGTCTAATTGTTGTGTCTCACCGATGAGGTGCAGTCCAGTCAATGCCTGGTTGACTACCGGACGCCACGCGGCGAATTTCGATGCGGGGGCGGCCGAAATTGATCAGCAAGCACACGGGTTTGTCTGTCGCCCGAAGGTAATTCACGCATTGCGCGATGTGCTGGTCGTTGAGCGATTTCGCGACTTTCAATTCGACGATCACTCGGTCATCGACCATCAGGTCAGCGGTGTATTCCCCAATAACGATTTGGTCATACCGGACGACGATGCCACGCTGCTGTTCAACTGATAGGCCACGTTTACGCAGTTCGTGCGCCATGGCATTTTCGTAAACCTTTTCCAAAAACCCGATTCCCAAAGTATTCGCAATGGTGAACGCGCTTGCAATAATCCGCTCGGTGAGTCCATCCAGCGAAACCCTATCGGCGTTCATCGGCGTTCATCGGTGTTCATCTGCCTTAAAAAAAAGAAGCCTCCACAAGCGATCACCGAGGAAGCGAGGCGCCACCATACACCCCAATAATTAATAAATCGTAAATATATCTGTTCAAAACAGCGAACGCCGAAGATCCAAACCGGGCCGCTGTTGCAGCGGCGCCGCGCGCGCCAGATCGTCAACCGGGCCGGACAGGAAAACAATGACTCCCCCGTCCCGCCCAAAACACCGCCAATGATCAATCCGCCCGGTAATTCGGAGCCTCGCGGTCGATCGCTACGTCATGCACATGGCTTTCACGCAACCCGGCCCCGGTGACGCGGCGGAACCGCGTGTTCGCCTGCAACGAAGCGATATCGGCGCTGCCGGTGTAGCCCATGCCGGCCTTCAACCCGCCGACGAGCTGATGCACGACATTGCCGACCGGGCCCTTGTAGCCAACCCGGCCCTCGACTCCCTCGGGCACCAGCTTCAACTGGTCCTTGATGTCCTGCTGGAAATACCGGTCCGCCGACCCGCGCGCCATGGCGCCCAGGCTGCCCATGCCGCGGTAGGATTTGTAAGAGCGGCCCTGATACAGAAACACCTCACCCGGCGCTTCGTCGGTGCCTGCGAGCAGGCTGCCGATCATGCAGCAATCGGCACCGGCGGCGATGGCTTTTACCACGTCGCCGCTGGTCCGCATGCCGCCATCGGCGATCGCGGGGATGCCGTGTTCGCGGCAGGCCGCGGCGGTTTCCATCACGGCGGTGAACTGCGGCACGCCCACGCCCGCGACGATACGCGTGGTGCAGATGCTGCCGGGTCCGATGCCGATTTTCACCGCATCCACGCCGGCCTCGATCAGCGCCCTGGCCCCTTCCGGGGTGGCGACGTTAC
>JAYUEJ010000131.1:0-2323 GCA_043739265.1 Rhodopila sp.
ACGGTGTCCTTGCCGGCGCCGCTGGGGCCGACCACGAGTATCAGCATCCGTACACCCCATTGACCGGTGGCATCCTGACGGTAGCCTGCCTTCGGATCAACCCGTCAGGAAACCAAATGCAGACGATCCGGTCGCTGCGACAACCCGGCCCGCCGCATCCCAGCCGGATCGATTGCTGTCGGGGGGAGCCGCACGCGCTGCGCTTCGCGCTGAAGGCGGGAGTCACGCTGAACGAAGCCATCACCGCGCCGTTGGTCGAGGCGGGTTTCCAATGCGGCACTGTCACGTTTCGGGGCACCGCGCTTAATCCGTTCCGTTACGTGATACCCGGCCCGGCGGACAATGCCAGCCATGTCGCTTATTTCTCGGCCCCGCGCGCACCATCCGGCACGAGCTGGATCGAGCAAGGCAACGCGACATTCGGCTGGGCCGACGGCCGGCCGTTCATCCACTGCCATGCCGTTTGGGCCGAACCCGATGGCAGCCGGCGCGGCGGCCATATCCTTCCGCTTGAAACCATCATCGCCGAAGCGGGGGAAGCGACCGCCCGGGGTTTTCATACTGTCCGCATCGAGGCGAAATCTGACCCAGAAACAAATTTTACGCTGTTTCAGCCGTATGGCGGGTCGGCCGGCCGCGGCCTGGTTGTTCGGGTCAAACCGAATGAAGACATCATCACTGCACTTGAAACGATCGCCGGCACGCACGGGATCGCCAACGCTGTCGTGCGCGGCAGTCTTGGCAGTCTCATCGGGGCTCGGTTTTCCGATGGCGGGCAGGTTCACGATTATGCCACCGAAGTGCTGGTGCGCGAGGGGCACATCCGCGAGGGCAAGGCCGCCCTGGACCTTTTGGTCGTGGACATGCGTGGGAAGGTGCATGAAGGCTGGCTCGTGCGCGGGGAAAACCCGGTCTGCATCACGTTCGACATTTTTCTGGAGAGCGACGCGGCCTAAGGTTTCATACCGACCGCGCAATGCATCGGATTTGCCATGAACAGTAATTTTTGAAACCGAGCGGATTGGGTGGCGGTATGCCAGATCGCGGTTTCGGCGTCGGAAAGCTGTGACAGAATGTGGTCCTCACGATACCGCCAGATCGGGCCATCCGGATTGTCGAACGTCACCAGACCCGGGAAGCAGAACAGCGATTCAAACCCTGCCTGACGCATCCGCGGATACAGCGAGGCATCGGCCACGCCACGCGCGCCCACCGATTGCGGCGGCACTTCGACTTTCCGTTTCAGGTCCGGCGGTAACGACAGGTTCCACCATTGCGGCAGGTCGATGGAGCGCACGATGACTCCAACCCGCCCACCGGGCTTCACCACGCGATACAGCTCTCGCAGGGCCTGATCGGCATCGCATTCTTCCAGCACGGTGACCGTGAAGGCCGCATCGAACGTTGCGTCGGCGAACGGCAGCGATTCTGCGTTCGCCTGCTGGAACATGATACGATCGCCTAAGTTTTCCGCCAAAGATTCAGCCTCGCGCAGAAGAAACAGGTTAATATCGGTCGCAACGATCCGTCCGGCGGACAGCCTCGGCGCCAGCAGGCGATCGAGCGCGCCGGAGCCGCATCCCACATCCAAAACGGTATCGTCCGTTCCGATTGCCATGGCATCCCACACCGACCGGACCAACGCGCGATAGCTGGCGCCCGACGCGCGGTCTTCCAACGCCGCCACTCCGCCCAAGTAACGTCCACCCAATACGATCACCGTGAACCGCCTGGCCAGCACAGATATCGCGGGTTCCCACTGCGAGGGTGCCAGAAAGAACGGCAGCAGTATTAACGGCGGCCCCTCGCCCTTGATGGTGTAGTTGATGCCGGCGTGCGTTCCGGTCGCTTGCGGCAGGCTGACGGGCGGCAGCGGCGGCAGGGTGGACAGGATGGCGGTAATTTCACCGGTACGATCGGCAACGACGTCCGCCCAACCCGGCGCATCGTATCCGGCCAGCACATGACGAGACGCCCCGGGCAAGCGCGCCTGCGCGGCGGCGGTAACGGTCGCCGTCATCCCCAATTCCGCCGCGATCAGGATTGTCCGCGCGGCAACCGCCACGAACGGCACAGGGTCCAACCGAGAGGGCACGCACAGGACGACACCACCCAGGCGATCGGGGGCGGACTGCGCGACCCCGGCGATGTCCCCGGCCATCTGCGTGGCGACATGGGCGGTCTGTAGTCCCAGATGGTCCATCAGGGCCAACAGTCGCGTTGCCGGCCCGGTATTATTGGTCATTGGCGTTATCTCCTTCTGGCTTGTATGGAATAGCAGTCGCGGCGGCATGGAAAGGGCAAGCCGATGCAGGATGTTTTG
>JAYUEJ010000132.1:0-2322 GCA_043739265.1 Rhodopila sp.
TCTCAGGGAGCGGCTTTTGAGACGCCGTTGAGCAAGCAACCCGGGAACCTTGGATCCAAAGCCTCGGGTAAAACGAGTCTGCGCGAGGATCTGCACGCAGCGATGGCCTTATCGCGTTTGGCCGGTCGGGAAGTGCCTGCGAACGGTCGCGAAAGTCCCGCAACGGCGGCCTAAGGCGGCCATGACGATGGACAAACGGCATCGGCCTGAAGCGCTTATTGTTCGGCGTCGCCTAAGGCTGGTCAACTGCGCGACCGGTTTCCCGCGCCGGCTGATCTGGATCGCTTCCCCGGCCTCGGCTCGCGCTACCAGTGCGCTGAGTTCCGCTTTGGCCGCAGCGGGATTGACCTGACCCATTGTCATTTTCCTGACCAGCAGGTTGATCACATTAACCCATCGAAGGCGATGCAACCCGCATCACCCGCCCCCGCACCGCCGCACCAACTCATGCAGCACGATCGCCCCCGCCGTGGAGACATTCAACGAGTTCGCCATCCCCAACATCGGGATCGCCACCGCCTGATCCGCGCACGCCAGCACCTCCCGCGACACTCCGCAGGTCTCCGACCCCAAAACCAATACCGCCGGAAACCGAGGCCGCATCGCCTCCGGGCTCACGCTCTCCGCGGTGAGTTCGACAACGCCCACCCACTGCCCCGCTGCCTTCGCCGCCCGGACGAACGCCCCAGCATCGGCCTCATGCTGCCACGGCACCCACCCCAGCGTGCCCGCCGCCGCCTGCACCAACCGCCGGTTACGCAGCGCCACGGGGGCGCCGCAGATAACCAGCCGCTCGATCAGGAAGCCGTCGCACAACCGGAAAATCGCGCCGATATTGTAGTGCCCTGCCACCCCATCCAGCACCACCGTAACCGGGTTGCGCCGCCGAACGGCGAATGCCGCCCGCCCCGGCTTTGCCTGCCGCAACTCAGCGGTCCCCAGCACATGGTCCCCCGGCCGCTCATCATCACTGTTGCCCCGCGTCACCCCGGTCACCTCTTCCGATCACGGAACCTTATAGGACATCTCCGTCAGAAGCGGACGTGGCGCGGTCGCCGCGCGCGGGAATCATTCAGCCACGGGGCCATCAGACGATCACACCATTTCCGCACTCACCCCATGCGCGACAGCGGCTTCGGCAAGCCGCTTGTCCAGCGTGCAGATCGTCGCCCCCAGTCCCGCTGCGACCGCCACATGCAGTGCATCACCTACCCGCAATCCTGGGCCGGATTGATTGGCAAATCGTGCGGCGGCGAGAAAATGATCCCGTGTGATTGGCACAACGGCAATCGACTCCTCCTGTAGCCGGGTAAACAAACTCGATGCTTTGATGCGGTTTTCAGCGCTTAATCGGCCCATCCGTATTTTTATCGACAGAGCCGAGGCAAACTCCGTGATCACCCAGTCACTGATCGTCAGATCCGTCGAACCATGGCGGGTCAACCAAGACAGCACCCGATCCGACGCAGCCTCTTCGGTCAAGGCCGAAACCAGAAGCGAGGTGTCCAGATACCGTGTCAGTAACGTGCCTCATCGCGCATCGTCAGCACGACGCTTTCAGCATCGCTCTTGGGCATTGATTCGACCAAGGCCCGCATCGCGGCCACATCTATGGGTTTCCGGAGCGGCGTGAGGCTGGTCAGCAGCGCCACGGGCTTACCGCGCCGGCTGATTTGGATAGATTCACCAGCCTCCGCCCGCGCAACCAGCTCGCTCAGGTGCGCTTTGGCTTCGGCAAGGTTCACAGGACCCATCGCCAGTCTCCTGACCAACATGTTGGTCATATATGGACATAGACGCCTGTTAGCAAGGATTACCGCCCCTCGCGCGGCCGGTCGGTAGCCCGCCCTACGCCGGCACCGCCCCACCCATCGTCGTCCGATGCATCAGCCGTCGCCGCGGCATGTCGTAATCCTGGATGGCTCGGTGCTGCACCGTGCAATTGTCCCACATCAGCACGTCCCCGGCCTTCCACTGATGGCGATAAATGAACGCCGGCTTGACGATATGGTCCGCCAGGGCGGCGATCAGAGCCTCGGCCTCTTCCATCTCCAAACCCTCGATCCCGACGCAATCGTCGCGCATCACATACAGGCAGTGGCGCCCGGTATGCGGATGCGTCCGCACCATCGGATGCCGAACCGGAGGATACCGGTCGCGCTCCGCCTGGGTCAGCGGGAACGCCCGTTTGCGCGCACTGAAATCGAAGATCGCGCGCCGTCCGTCGATCCGCTGCCGCAGCGCCGAGGGCAACGCGTCCCAGGCCGCGGCCGCACTGGCAAATTCGGTATCGCCCACGGTCAACCCATACATGTCCGGGAT
>JAYUEJ010000133.1:0-2321 GCA_043739265.1 Rhodopila sp.
CTGATGCTGGGCGGGGCGATCTTCTTCGCGGCGGGGGTGCGCTGGTGGAAGTTCCTGCTGGTGCTGCTGCCGGTGCCTTTGCTGGCGCAATTCGCTTACGCGCATCTGCACGATTATCAGCGCGCCCGGATCGATACGTTCATGCACCCGGAGAGCGATCCGCTGGGTGCCGGATACAATATCATCCAGTCGAAGATCGCGCTGGGTTCGGGGGGGATGTGGGGCAAGGGCTTTCTGCAAGGCACCCAGGCGCATCTGGACTTCCTGCCGGAGAAGCAAACCGACTTTATCTTCACCATGATCGGCGAGGAATTTGGTTTCGCCGGCGGCATCGCGTTGATCGGTCTGCTGTGCCTGATCATCCTGGGTGGCATGCTGATCGCGCTGCGCTGCCGCAACCAGTTCGGCCGGCTGGTGGCACTTGGCATTTCCTGTAACTTTTTTCTCTACGTTTTCGTCAATATCGCCATGGTGATGGGCGCGATCCCGGTCGGCGGCGTGCCGCTGCCGCTGGTGTCGCATGGCGGGTCGGCGTTGCTGACGGTGATGGTCGGGTTCGGCGTTTTAATGTCGGTGCATGTGCATCGGGACGTCGCATTCGCCAACGCGGATGATGACGGGTGAGCGCTTGTGCGGCGGGATGGGGTTTGTTCCCGAGCGGGGGGCGAGGGTAGCGGGGCCGTTTCCCGGTTTATTGGACGGATACTGCCATCGGATGCGCGGGGGCCGCTTGCGTGTTCGCGAGGGACGCGGCTTTTACGGCTTCGCGGCGGGCCTGTTCGGCCTGATTGCGTTTTAGCTTTTCGATGGCGCGCGTGGCGGCGCGGCGCTGGTCGCGGGACATTGTCCAGTCTTTCGCGCCGGTTTTTCCGCTGGTTTGCAGGGCCTGCCGGGCGAATTCCAGGAGTGCGCGGGCCTGGTCGGTGCCAGGTTTGTCCGGGTCGGTTGGAGTTTGTGCCTCGGTCTGGGGTTTGGCGGTCAGGCGGGGCCGCTGGAGTTGATCCAGTTTGCGGCGGGCTTTGTGGGCCTCTCGGCTGAGGCTGACGGCGCTGCCGCGGAGGCGGAGTTTGTTGTTCAACGACAGGTCCGGGGCGGCTGCCTCGCTGAGCGCTTCGAGGGCGTGGAAGCCGAAGCTGACGATGTCGGCGGCTAAGTGGAGTTCGTCCTCGGTTTCGGCGTTGTAGGCGGCGAGCATGCGGCTGGCGGCGTGGCGGGCGGTGGGGAGGTCGTTGTTGGCGCTGGCCAGGAAGTGTGGCGCGAGATGGCCGAGGACGGTGTCCAGGATGGCGGGGGTGAGGGTTGTTTGGTGGGACATGATTGGCCTCGGTCTGGGTTGAATGTTCGTTTTTCGTTCTCGTGTACAATAGGGGAACGCTTGCCATTATGCAAGAATAATTTCTTCCAACCTTAAACTTTTGGCGTTACCAAGGGGTGCCGATCTGGTCTTGGTCAGTGGCACCACGATGGGGCGGCCGCGTCCGTTCGGGGCCTCGCTGGCGCCGACACAGGGCGTTTAAACGGGGGGACTTAACCGCGGATGCACGCCAATGAACGCTGATGAGCATTTTCAGGCTGACTGGACTTGGGGGTCTTTTTCGAAACTTGTTCCATCTGTGATTTCCAGGACGCCGGTAACGGCAAATCGGCGGTTTCGATGCTTTGACGGCCCGGGAGATCGTATCGCGGGATTTCCGGGTGCGGGTTTCGCGGTAGCGGAGAAATGGGCCAACTTGTGTCGTCACGACTGGTATTTCCAGTCAACCTGACACTGCGTTTATTGGCGAATTCTGGCGGGTGTTTTGGCTGATCCTTTCAACGCAGAGGCCGCAGAGGCGCAGCGGTCGCAGAGAAAAATTCCAATGCACGTCGCGGAAGAGGCCGGCGGATGTATCGTCTTGGCCGGTACAACGGTTTATTGGATGACGAGCCCCCAATTGTTGAAGGGTCACAGCCGTAACGAAGAACACAGTTGCTCTGCGTTGAACGATGAGCTGCGAGCGGCTCCGGACAACAGCGATGAACTGGCAGCCGGCATCGAGGACAACTTTGCCTCGTTACCTCCCCATGGCAGGGCGGCACTCGGCTTACTCAGCGTTCCCAGTCAGGGTGAAAATGCTCTAATAGAGTCGTTTCGGGTTGACTGGAAAAGCTGAGCCGCCGCCTTGTCCAGGGCGATCGGGTGAATAACCAAAGGAGCAACGCCAAGTCGCGAAGACGCGAAAAAGGACCGCCAAGATGCCAGGTGGAATATATATCGGCGGTTCGGATTGCTGATCGTAACCGAAAGCGTTGGGCAATGCGAACACAAGCACGGTGTCCTG
>JAYUEJ010000134.1:0-7006 GCA_043739265.1 Rhodopila sp.
AAAATTCGCCGCCAGAAGGGATGCACCGTGCGCCGGTGCGGCCCCGAACAGTTCATCGACGAAGCAATCCTCGCTGCGCCGCAGACTAAGCGGAGGCAGCCGGACACCCGTCATCAGGTCGGCCGTGTAGGCACGCCCCGAATGCGCCGAGGTGAAGATCACCGGCGCGAACGGGCGTTCCGGCGCGAACAGATGGTAGGGGCTGAGCGCCTCGGCTTCAGGCAGGGATGCGGGACCGTCCATCGGCATATCAAAGACGGTGTGGACCAAAATGTCACTATGTTCGATCGCTTCGCGCGGCGAGGAATCGTCCCGGCCAGAACGCGCTTGCACCGGCGGCTGGTTTTCGCCGAAAAATACCCATGGCCGCACACTACTACGCTGTTACCTGGGACCAACTGCATCGCGATGCCCGTGCTTTGGCGTGGCGACTGATGGACCTGGGTCCGTTCCAGGGCGTCGTCGCGATCAGCCGCGGCGGCCTGATCCCCGCCGCCATCATCGCCCGTGAACTCGATCTGCGGCTGGTGGAAAGCGTTTGCATCGTCACCTACCAGGATGAGACCCGCGGCGAACCCATCGTCACCAAATACCCGGTCGCCGCCGGCGATGGCACCGGCTTCCTGATCGTCGATGACCTGGTGGATACCGGTACCACCGCGCGCGTCGTGCGTGCGTTGCTGCCGAACGCGCATTTTGCGTGCGTGTATGCCAAACCGGCGGGACGGCCAACGGTTGACAGCTTTGTTACCGAGGTTTCGCAGGACACCTGGATACTGTTCCCTTGGGACACCGAACCGCAGTTCATCGAACCGCTGGCGCGCCGGGGCGGGACGGGGTTGGGATGAGGACGCGCTGGCTCTGCCCGCACCCGCGAAAGGGCCGACGGCCCCTTCGATCCCTTAAATTATTGGTTCCCAGGGCCGTCGACTCTTGGTGGGGTGCGGGCCAAAGCCCCACTCCGCCTCAAGCCCGCCCGTACGTATCCTCCAGCCGCACGATATCGTCCTCCCCCAAATAGGCACCCGACTGCACCTCGATCAGAGTCAGCGGAATCCGCCCCGGATTCTCCAATCGATGCACACAGCCCAGCGGCAGATAGACGCTCTCATTCTCCCGCACGATCAAGGTTTCCGCATCGCGCGTAACCCGAGCGGTGCCGTTCACCACGACCCAGTGTTCCGCGCGGTGGAAGTGGCTTTGCAGCGACAACCGCCGCCCCGGCGTGACGACGATACGCTTCACCTGGAACCGGTCGCCCTGGATCAGGCTCTCGTAATAGCCCCACGGGCGATAGCTGCGGTTGTGCGCCACCGCCTCCGGCCGCCCCGCCGCCTTCAGCCGTTCGACGATCTTCTTCACATCCTGCGCCTGGCCGCGATGCATCGCCAGCACGGCGTCCGCCGTCACCACCACCACCGCATCCTTCAGCCCCACCACGGCGGCGAGCATGCCATCGCTGCGGACGTAGCAGTTCTCCGCCCCCTCCAGCACCACGTCGCCCAGCGCCACGTTGCCGGCGGAGTCTTTCTCGCCCAACTCCCACAGCGCACTCCAGCTTCCCACATCCGACCAGCCCAGATCCGCCGGCACCACCGCCGCTCGGTCGGACCGTTCCGCCACCGCATAATCGATGCTGATCGATGGGCAGGCCTTGAAGGCGTCAACGCCGAGGCGGATGAAATCCAGGTCGGTCGTCCGTTCGGCCACGGATTGGCGTACCGCCGGCAACACGTCGGGCGCGTGACGCTCCAATTCCTCCAGCAGCGTGCGCGCGGTGAACACGAACATGCCGGAGTTCCACAGGTGCCGCCCACCGGACACCAGGCGTTCGGCCGTCGCGGCGTCGGGCTTTTCCAGAAACCGGGCCACCGCGAACACACCGTCCGCCTCGGCCAGGGCGGCGCCGATCTCGATGTAGCCATAACCGGTCTCCGGCGCGGTCGGCTTCATGCCGAATGTAACAACCTGGCCAGCGCGCGCGGCCGTGGCGGCGGCCTGAAGCGCCGCCTGCAACGCCACGTTGTCGGTGATGGATGCGTCCGCCGCCATCATCCACAACACCGCGTCCGGATCGTCCTCCGCCACCAGCACCGCGGCGGCGGCGATCGCCGGGGCGCTGTTGCGGCCAACCGGCTCCAGCACGATGCGGGCATCGGCGATCCCGGCCTCGCGAAGCTGTTCGGCAATCAGGAAACGGTGCTCCTGATTGCACACCACGATGGGCGGTGCGAAATCTGCGGTCGCGGCCCGCAACGCGGTTTCCTGCATCATGGTGCGCGCCGACACCAGCGGCCAGAGCTGCTTGGGAAAGCTCTCCCGCGACACCGGCCATAGCCGCGTGCCGGAGCCGCCGGACAGTATAACGGGCACGATTCGGCGTTCGGTCATGGGCCAGGCTCCAAATATCGACTCTTTCTTGCCCATCAGGACCGCCCCTGCCAAGCTGCAAGCGCGGCAAACGATGCGAAGGATGATCAAAAGATGCAGATCGATATCGAATTCTGCGGCATGTGAGGCTATGAGCCGCGGGCGATCGCGGCGCGGGACCTGATTGTGAAAACCCATCCGACCGCCACGGTGCGTCTGCGCAAAAGCGGCGGCGGGGTTTTTGAGATGACCGTCGATGGCCGGCTGGCGTTCTCCAAGAGGGCGACCGGACGATTCCCGACGGAGCAGGAGGTGGTTTCAGCCATAGGCTGACCCGCCTGTCCCTCGCCAATGCGATCGCCGCGGTGCCTGCCGCGTGTCGGCGGCCTGTCCAAGCCTCCCCGTCATGGCGGTCGATGCACCGCCATGACGACGACGCATCGGTTCGATCGCAATAAAAGCCGCTACCGGCCAATGCCCCAATTGTCGCGCCGCAACAGCACGACCATCAGCACCATGCCCGGCAGCGCGCCGATCATGCAGACGGTGTAGAACAGGGTCCACCCCAGCGATGCCGCCATCAGCCCCGACACCCCGCCAATGGTATGGATGGCAAGCTGGGGCACCGACGACAGCAGCGCGTATTGCGTCGCCGCGAACGCCCGCGCGCACAGTGACGACAGAAAGGTCAGGAACGCGGCGTCGGCGAGGCCTTGCGCGAACGCCTCGGTCGTCACCGTGGCATACAGCACCGTGTGCTGTCCGGGTGCCAGCGACAGCACGACATACATCGCCATCGCCAGCGTCTGGGCCCAGCCCGTGATCAGCAGCGCCCGCCCGACGCCGACCCGAACCACCAGCCAGCCGCCCAGAGTGATGCCGGCCAGGGTCGCGCCAAGCGAGAACGGGCCGGTCGCGGCGATCGCCGCCTTGTCAAAACCCAGGTGGCGATAGAACGGCGCCGTCATGATCCCGGCCATCGCCTCGCCCAGTTTGAACAGCGCGACGAAGGCCAGCACCAGCCACGCTGACGGGCGGCCGAGAAACGACCGCACCGGATCGACGATCGCATGCGTCATCCCAAGAGCGGGAGCCACCGCGGCTGTGTCCTCCCTGGCGGCGGCAAACGTGACGAACGTGCCGCACCCAATCAACACGGCCACGCCCAGCAAGGCCTGGTGCCATCCGAACGGGGCGGATGCGGCGATCACGCCGGTGGTGGACACCAGCATCGCGACGCGATAGCCCCAGACATACCCTGCCAGGGCCACCCCCTGGCGGCGCGGCGGAAAAATCTCGATCCGCCAGGCGTCAATGGCGATATCCTGAGTCGCCGACAGCACCGCGACACACGCCGCCGCCGCGAAGGCCGCCAGCGGCGCGGCGGCCGGGTCTGACACCGCCAGCAGCACCGCCGCCAGTCCCAGCGCCGGCTGGATCAGCAGCAGCCAGCCGCGCCGGCGGCCATACCGGCGCAGACATCGCAGCGGCGGCGCCTGGTCGAGCAGCGGCGCCCACAGGAATTTCAGCGAATAGGCCAGCCCGATCCAGGCGGTCAGCCCGACGATCGCCAGGCCCGCGCCGCTGTCGGACAGCCATAGCCGGAAGGTGAACCCCGACAGCGGTAGCGGCAGGCCTGAGACAAAGCCATACGCCACCATCGCCGCCAGGCGCCGGTCGATGCGCATCAGGCGTGCCCGATCAAACCGGAATATTCGCGTCGCCCTTGCCCAGCGCGCGCTGCATCGTCACCACGTCGAGCCACCGGCCGAACTTGATGCCGGCAGCCTTCATCGTACCGATCATGTGAAAACCCAGGCTGGCATGTACGCCAATCGACCCGACATTCTCCGAATCGCCGATCACCGCGATCATCTGGCGCAGCCCCGCCGCGGTCGCCACCTCGATCAGCCGGGAAACCAGCGCCTTGCCGACGCCCTGACCGCGCACATCCTCGCGAACATAGATACTGTCCTCGACGGTGAAACGATACGCTGAACGCTCGCGGAACGGGGCATAATAGCCAAAACCGAGCACACCGGTCGCATCGGCGGCAACCAGCCAGACGCAGCCGTGATCCAGCACCTTATGAACCCGGGCAGCCATGTCCTCGACCGAGGGCGGTTCTTCCTCGAACGTCCCGGTCCCATACAGCACATGGTGGGCGTAGATCGCCTGGATGTCAGCGACATCGGCGTCCGTGGCGTTGCGCAGGTCCATCCCGGTTGCTTCCCTTTCCGTCGGTCGTTCACGATAGGCATAATACGGTCGCCTTGACGACTGCCGGCGCGCCGATGGACACACGGTCAGCCTCGGGATGCCGGTCGGGACATCGCAAGCGCACTGTCGAAGGTTCCGGTGCCACGTTAGCGTGAGCGCGGCAGCCCGGCGTTATCGATCCGCGGTAGATTTGTCGGCCCGAACGCCGCATGCTGGCGGCCTGGACCACCAGGCCAAGGCTCGGCCGCAATTCAATCCTGGCGCGCATTAGGTGCGAAGCCGAGGCCAGTTTGATCTCGAAATTAAGATTTTTGTTGGTTTTGATATCTTGATCCGTCATACTCAAATCGTGATCGCGTGACTGTCAAAAATAAGGACGGTCCAGCGGATGCGATCCATACACTCACCATTGTCCGCCATAGCGCATAGGTGAGTGCGTGATTGACGCGTCTGTGTTATCAACTGGCATGGCCATATGACGACCGGGACCGCCCCGGCTCGTTTTGTTGTCCGATACGCCGCTTAAAGGGTCTGCTCGTGGATATATCTGACGGACACACACCCGGACCATTCGGGAATAATCGCGCACCCGTGACAGTTTCGTCCGCGGGCGGTGGCGGCCGCGCGGGCGCCGGTATGTCGGCCGCCGGCGATGGCGGGAACCGCGGCCAGATCCATCCCAGACTGCTCGCGATGATGATGGCGTCGCGCTATTACGGCCTTGAACTCGATCCGAACGAATTCCGCCTCGCGCCCGGCGAAACCAACCCCACTGCCGCGGCGCTGTCCGCCTGGGCGCAGGCGACCGGCATGTGGTCCCGCGCCTTGCGGCTGCGCTGGCGGCATCTGTTCACCGTGTCCGGCGCCGGCCCGGTCACCCTGTTGTTCAACGACGGATCGGCCGGCCTGCTGACCGGGGCGAACCCGGAAGCCAAGATCGTCTTCATCCGCGACCCGCGCGCACCGGAAGCCGATCCGCCGGTCGCGGTGGACGAAATGCGCCTGTCGGAGGTTTGGGACGGCGACGCGGTCCTGCTAAGGGCCGAACGCTCGCAAACCGAAGCCGACCCGCCGTTCACATTAAGCTGGCTCGTCGGCATCGTCATGAAGGAGGGCAAGCACCTCCGCGATCTGCTGATCGCATCCGTCGCCATCAGCTTCCTGACCATCGTTCCACCGTTGATGGTCATGCAGGTGGCCGATCGGGTGATGACCCACCGCAGTTATTCGACGCTGTTCCTGATGTCGCTCATTCTCGGCACGATGGTGTTCTATGAGACGTTGCTGGGCTACGCCCGCCGGCTGATCATTCTCGTCGTCGGCGTCCGCACCGACGCAAAGCTCAATCTGCATGTGTTCAACCGGCTGATACGCTTGCCGCTGGACTATTTCGAACGTCATCCCGCCGGTGAGACGATGTACCGGGTCAGCCAGATCAACCAGGTGCGGCAATTCATCACCGGTAAACTGATGACCACGCTGCTGGACCTGATCACGCTGCTGGTGCTGCTGCCCTTCCTGTTCTGGCTGAACGCCACGCTGGCCTGGATCGTGCTCGTTTGCGCCACGTCCATCATGCTGATCATCCTGGCCTACCTGCGCCCGATGCGCGCGATCTTCGGCAAGGTCATCATCGCCGAGACCAACAAGCAGGCGGCTCTGGGCGAAACGATTTTCGGCATCAAGACGGTGAAGTCGCTCGCGATCGAACCGCAACGCAAAGCCCTGTGGGATGAGCGGGTCGCCGAGGTCGGCAAATGGCGTTACGCAATGGGCCGGCTGTCCAACTGGCCGCAGACCCTGGTCACGCCGATCGAACGGTTCATGTGGATGGGGGTCATCCTGATCGGCGCCTACCTCGCGCTGTCCGACGACACCGGCTATCAGGTCGGCAGCATGTTCGCGTTTATGATGCTGTCCCAACGCGTCAGTGCCCCGCTGGTCGGACTGGCCCGCCTGATCGAGGAATGGGAGGAGGTCGGCGGTGCGATGAGCCAGGCGGCCGAAGTGCTCAACCGGCCGCTGGAAGACGCCGCGGCGAATGGGCTGCGGCCAAAATTTGCCGGCGCGGTCACCTTCGAAGACGTGACGTTCACTTACGCCGGTACTAAGCTCCCGGCCCTCGACCGCATGAGTTTCTCGATCCCTGCCGGCACCATGCTCGGTCTCGTCGGCCGCTCAGGCTCCGGCAAATCGACGGTCACACGGCTATTGCAAGGTATCAACCGCGAGTATTCCGGGTTCCTTAAAATCGACGGATCGGATCTGCGGGAGATCAACCTGCGGCATCTGCGCTCCAACTTCGGCGTCGTGCTGCAAGAAAACTTCCTGTTCCGCGGCTCCATCCGCGACAACATCCTGGCCGGCCGCCCCGGTCTGACGCTGGAAGATGCGATCCGAGCCGCGCGGCTAGCGG
>JAYUEJ010000135.1:0-7005 GCA_043739265.1 Rhodopila sp.
GGATTTGCCGCAGCCGGATTCGCCAACCAGGGACAGGGTTTCGCCGCGGCGGATATCGAACGTTACGCCATCGACGGCATAGACCTTGGCGGTGACGCCGCCGAGCAGGCCACCGTAGATGGGGAAATGCTTCTTGAGGTCGTTGACTTCGAGCAGGGGACGTTCAATTCGCTCGATCACGCCGGCACCGTCTGTCCGGCGTAATGACAGGCCACGCGGTGGCCGGTCGCCTTCAGCTCGATCGCCGGCGCCACTGTCCGGCAGACATCGGCCACCATCGAGCACCGCCCGGCGAACGCGCACCCCACGATGGGTTTCCTCAGGCTCGGCACCAGCCCCGCGATCTCAGCCAGTCTGGCGCGGCCACCTTCATCCAACGAAGATCCTAGTTTCGGCACCGCACCAAGCAGCCCGCGCGTATAGGGATGCATCGGACGGGCAAAAATCTCGTTGACAGGGGCTTCTTCCACCTTGCGTCCGGCATACATCACCACCACCCGCTGCGCCATTTCAGCGACGACACCAAGATCATGCGTGATCAGCATGATCGCCGATCCCAGTCGCGTTTTCAGGTCGCGCATCAGATCGAGAATCTGCGCCTGTATGGTCACATCCAGCGCCGTGGTCGGCTCGTCCGCGATCAGCAGCCTGGGATTGCAGGCCAGCGCCATGGCGATCATCACCCGCTGGCGCATGCCGCCTGAAAGCTGGTGCGGATATTCCCGCACGCGCCGTTCCGGGGCGGGAATGCCGACCAGGGTGAGCATCTCGACCGCCTTCGTCTCGGCGTCGCGCGCATTCATCCCCTGATGCAGCCGCACCGTCTCGCCGATCTGCTGGCCCACCGTCAGCACCGGGTTCAACGACGTCATCGGCTCCTGAAAGATCATCGAGATCGCGTTGCCGCGAATCCCCCGCATCTCCTGTTCGGAAACCTTCAGCAAATCGCGGCCCTCAAAACGAATGCTGCCGGCGATCTTGCCCGGCGGCTCCTGGATCAGCCGCAGGATCGACATTGAGGTGACCGACTTGCCGCAACCGGATTCACCAACGATGCCCAGTGTTTCGCCGGCATCGATATGAAACGACAGACCCTCGACCGCGCGCACGACTCCATCGGGCGTGCCGAAATGCGTTTGCAGGTTTTCAACTTCAAGCAGCGCCATCGGTCAGAGCCGCTTCGCCAGACGCGGATCGAGCGCGTCGCGCAGGCCATCCCCCAGCAAATTCACCGCCAGCACCGTAATGGACAGGAAAATCGCCGGAAAGAACACGATGTATGGCTTTACCTGCCACAGCGCGCGGCCCTCGGCCATGATGTTTCCCCAGCTTGGGATGATCGGCGGCGTGCCGGCGCCGATGAAGGACAGTGTCGCTTCAGTAATCATCGCCGAGGCGCAGATGAACGTCGCCTGCACCATAAGCGGCGCCAGGGTGTTGGGCAAAATGTGCTTCCAGATGATGACCGGGACCCGCGTTCCGGACGCGATCGCGGCTTCGACATAGGGTTGTTCCCGCAACGACAGCACCACGCCGCGCACCAGGCGGGACACCCGCGGGAACTCGGCGATGCTGATGGCGACTATGACATTCTGCACCGACGCTCGGGTCAGCGCCATCAGCGCAATGGCCAGCAGAATCGGCGGGATCGACATCAGCCCATCCATTACCCGCATCACTACGGCATCGAGACGGCGGATGAATCCGGCGCACAGCCCGATGAAAGTACCAACGATCGATGCAAAGAACGCCACCGCGAACCCGACTGTCAGCGATACCCGCGATCCGTACAGCACGCGGGAATAGACATCGCGCCCCAACATATCGCTGCCGAACCAGTACAACGCGGACGGTTCGCGGGTTCGTTTGGCGGGGGCCAATGCGGTCGGGTCCCTGGTGCCGAGCCATGGGGCGAAGATCGCGATCAGAATCATCAGCATGACCAGCGCTCCGCCGACCGCGATCGTCGGATGCCGGTAGATGAATCCGGCGATTCGGCCGCGCTCCTTCGGAACAGGCAGGATGCCGGGTAGATCCGGGGCGGCGGCATATGTGGGCGTCGTGGCGCTCAATAGCGGATCCTCGGGTCAAAGACGGTGTAGAGAAGATCGACGCCCAGGTTCACCAATACATAGACAAAACTGAACATCAGCACGACGCCCTGGATCACCGGGTAATCGCGGCGCAGGATGGCATCGACGGTGAGGCGGCCGAGGCCGGGGATCGCGAACACACTTTCGGTCACCACGGCGCCTCCGATCAGTGCGGCGAATCCGATGCCGACGATCGTAATGATCGGCACGGCGGCATTCTTTAGGGCATGGACGAATAGCACGCCACGCTGCCCGACGCCCTTGGCTTTCGCCGTTCGCACATAATCCTGCGCCAGCACATCCAACATCGTTGCGCGGGTGATGCGAGCGATCAGCGCCATATAGACCAGTCCCAGCGCCACCGCCGGCAGGATCAAATTGCGCAGGAACGGTCCCAGCCCCTGGCTAATCGAGGTAAAGCCCTGCACCGGCAGCCAGTCCAGTCGCAGCGCAAAAACATAGGCCAGAACATAGCCGATGACGAAAACCGGGGTTGAGAATCCCAGCACCGCCGTCATCATCACAGTGCGGTCGATCCAGGTGCCATGCTTCCAGGCCGCGATAACGCCCATGGGAATGGCGCAACTCAGCGACAGGATCAAGGTTAGGCACATTAAGGACAGGGTCGGCTCGATACGCTGCGCGATCATGTGGGAAACGGGCAGGTTGGTGAAGATCGAGGTCCCCAGGTCACCCTGGATGACATGCCAGAACCAGTCCCCGAAGCGGATCAGAAACGGGCGATCCAAACCAAGCGAGGCTCGGATTCGGTCCACGTCGGCCGGAGTCGCCTGATCGCCGGCGATGATCGCGGCCGGGTCCCCGGGTGCCAGGTAGAGCAGGCTGAAGACGAACAAGGCCACCATCAGGACGACGGGGATCGTGGCGGCGATTCGGCGAGCGATATAGGACAGCATCAGCGGGGAAGCCCGACGGCGGAAAAGGCCACATCCGAAACCTGGTTCAATGTTATGGCCGGGCTTGGGCCCATAGGCATCAGGTTAAGCGATGGCGGTAGAAGAATTCGGCGCCTGGACCGAGGCCTCACCATGACGAATAAAGGGAATGCCGGTCTCACGCCTTGGTCACGTCCCAGAAAACCGGGAACGGTGCCTTCACCACGCCCGAAACGTTTTTGCGCCACGCCTGATAGCCCTTGAAAAATCCGGTCGGCACATAGACAACATCATCCATCGCCGCCTTGTTCAGCTCGGCGATCGCGGTCTTTTCCGCCGCCAGATCCGGCGCATCGTACCAGGCGTCGATCTTCTGCTGCACCAGGTCCGATTTCGGCCAACCGAACCAGGCGGAGTCTCCACTTGCGTTCAACGCGATATATGGTGCCGGATTCACGCAATCCGCGCCGGCGTGCCATGTATGGAAAATGTGCCAGCCGCCTTCGGACGGTTTCTCTTTCTTTGCGCGGCGCTGACCGACCGTGCCCCAATCAAGCGCCTGATACTCCACATTCATGCCGATCCGCTTCAGCAAATCCGCCGTCACGTCGCCCTGCGCCTTGGTAATTCCGACATCGGTCGCCACCATCAGCACAATCGGCTCATTTTTATAGCCCGCCTCGGCCAGCAGCTTCTTTGCCAGCTCGTAATCGCGCTTGCCTTTCAACGGTTCGCCACCGTTTTCGGTGTACAGAGGCGTGTCGGGCGTGAAGAACCCCGGGATCGTCTTCCACAGCGTTTCGTCGTTGCCGACCACCGCCCCCATATAATCTTCCTGGCTCAGCGCGATTTGGATCGCCCGCCGGGCGCGCACGTCGTTGAACGGCGGATGCAAGTGGTTGATTCGGAACGATCCGATGTTGCCCAGCGGATCGGCGATATCGACCGCGACATTCGCGTTCTTCCTGAGCAGCGGCACAAGATCCGCGGACGGCGTTTCCCACCAATCCACCTCCCCGTTCTGCAGCGCCGCGGCGGCGGTGGCGACGTCGGGAACGATCTGCCATTCGATCCGGTCAAAGTTGATTCGCTTGCCGCCTGACAGCCAGTTGGCCTTTTCCGGGCGCGGCGTGTAGCCGTCGAATTTCTCAAAGATCGCCTTGGCGCCGGGGATCCACTCGTCTTTCTTGAAACGCATCGGACCGGAGCCGACATATTCTGAAATTTGCTTGAACGGGTCCGTGGCGGCGATCCGTTCCGGCATGATGAACAGGCTGGGGGTGCTGCTTTTACCCAACGCGAACAGCATCTTCGGATATGGCTGATTGAGCCTGAATCGGAACGTGCGGTCGTCCACCGCCTCCAGCGCATCCATCCGTTTCTTGATCGGGCCGCCCATGGTGGAATCGCGCGCCATCCAGCGCAGGATGCTGGCGGTCACGTCCTTGGCCAGCACCGGCGTGTTGTCGTGGAATGTCAGACCCGGGCGCAGCCTGAAGGTCCAGGTCTTGAAGTCGGCGCTGACCTCATGCCCCTCCACCATCTGCGGCTGCGGTTCCAGCTTGTCATTGACGCCGTACAGCATGTCCCAGATCAGCAGCGCGCCGTTGCGGACGACATATTGGGTGGTCCAGATCGGATCGAGGTTGGCAAGATTGGCTTGCGGAATGAAACGCAACGTCCTGGCATCCGCCGCCAGCGAAAGCCGAGGCGCCGCGAGGCCGCCGGTGGCCGCCACGGCGGCCGTTTTCAGGAAATCCCGACGATGAATACCACTGCCGCCAACGCGATCGCTCATTTGCAACCCTATCCCTGCTTTTTCACGTTCCGTCGCTGTCCCAGACGACGCACGATGCAGCCTGCCCGAGTGCGAGACGAAACACCATAGAGGGTGTCGTGCTTGCCTTCCGTTAATTCTTGAACGCCTGGAATAGGGTCGGGCCGGCTACCGAAAAGCTGGGTGGAGCCTCTTTTGAAGCGCATTCCGCCCAATCGTTCCGAATCCTTTAGGCTCGCTCCATCCGACCGACAGGCCGACCGGCCTCGGTCAGGACCCTGATCGCGAAATCATACCGATCGATGTCTAGCGCGATCGCTGCATCCTCCGGATGCAAGTGCGGACGTGACGGATCATGAAACCGTGCGATTTCACCACCGGCCGGAATGCACCGGCGCACGGCTTCGGGATCGCCGGCGCGGCCTTCCAGGAGATTATTTACTCGACCGTCTGAATGACCTCGAACCCCTCGAACTCCGGATGACCCAGATACAACGGTTTGTTGCCGCCGGCATTGCGATGCGCCTGGCGAAACGCCTCCGATGTGGTCCACGCCTCGAACGCCGTCTTGTCGCGCCAAATCGTGTGCGAGGAATACAGCACATGATCGTCCCGCACCGGGCCGCGCAGCAGGTGAAACGACACGAAACCGGGGACGCCGGGCAGGTGGGTGTCGCGAGACGTCCAGACCTCTTCGAACGCCGGTTCCGCACCTGGCAGTACCTTGAAGCGATTCATGGCTATGAACATTGGGGTTTCCTTCTTCCAGATCACGGACGCATCAGCGTCAACCCGCGAACGCCGCCCGCCCGAATGACAGCAGGTCGCCGATCGCATCCACGCTGATATCGGCAGGTTTACGCTTGCGAAGCTCCTCTGGATCAAACGCGTAGTGCCCCTGGCGCGGAAACACGGTGGTAACCCGCTCGCCCCATTGGTCCTTCAGCGCCTCCAGTATTCGAAGCTTGTCGTCGATCATGACATAGCGGCGCGCCGGATACAGGCGTTCCACATCATCCAGTGCCTGTTCCTTATGCACATAGATCAGCACGTTGTCGCCGAACGCCCGCCAAAGGCCGGACCGCTCGACTTTCCGCGGCTGAAAGGCCGCGTCGCCGTCGGACAAGATCGCCGTCGGTCCCCAGGCACCCAGATGCCGCACCACATCCAGCGCGCCGGGATACAGCCGGTCGGCAAAGGGATAATCCGCCAGCCAGTTGGCGATGCGGAGGACTTTCGGGTTGTGCAACGCCTCCAACCGGTAGCGCTGCAAGGCGCCCAGGTAATCGGCATAGCCCAGCGAGGCGCGCAAATCCTCAAACAACGCCCAATATCGATCGCGCGCATCCTGGCCGTAATCCGCCGCGAGGTGCTCGCTCAGGTCGTGCTGGATTTGGTCGTTGTCCAGCAGCGTGTTGTCCACGTCGAACAGGAAGACCACGTCATGCATGACGCTATTAACGCATGACGGAGGGGCCAGTGGCGATCACCCTGTCGAGAAGTCGGTCGATTTCGCCGGGTTCCCGCCATTCCAGGCCGACCCCGATAACGGTGACCTGTGCCCGGATGGCGGCCGGCAGGCGCACCGCGTCCTTGGGCGTGGTGACTGCGACGGCGCCCAACTCTCGGGCTTCGCGCAAAAGCGTGTCCAATTCGCGCACCGTATAGGCGTGGTGGTCCGGGAACGGCCGAACCGCGACGACGACCGCGCCAGCCTTGCGCAGCGGCGCGAAGAATTTTTCCGGCAGCGCGATGCCGGCGAACGCCACGACCCTGCGTCCCGCCAGCGCCGCGATTGATGAATCCTGTTTCAGATCGGCCCGGAGTACCGTCAGGGTCGGCGGGAGGTAGGCGAGGGCGTGAGTCGTGTCCGGGCCGATCAGGACCGCGGCCTGACAGCGGGCGGCGGCGGCGGCGATCGGCTCACGCAGCGGTCCGGCGGGAAGCACGCGGCCGTTGCCGAAGCCGGTGCGGCCGTCGATCACCAGGATGGAGAGCGTTTTCGCCAACGTTGGGTTTTGCAGCCCGTCATCCATCAGCAGTATCCGAGCCCCGGCCTGAACGGCGGCCCGCGCCCCCGCCGCTCGGTCGGCGCCGATCCAGGTGGGGGCGGCCTGCGCCAGCAACAGCGCCTCGTCGCCGACCAAAGAGGCAGGATCGTTCGGGGCGACACGATGGGTGCCCGTCGAGGTTCCGCCGTAACCGCGCAGCAGGATGTGGACGGATCGGGCGGACAGGC
>JAYUEJ010000136.1:0-7003 GCA_043739265.1 Rhodopila sp.
CTCGCCAACGACTTCAGGCGGTGGGAAAACGGCGACATCGACAGTTTCGATCTGAAAGCCCTGATCCACGACTTCCACCAGGGCGCGGGACGCAAAATCTATCTGCGCTATGATACCCCGGACCCGGCGCCGCTGGTCGCGTCCGCCATCGTGTCGGGAATCCTCGACCCCACCACCATCTCCGCCGAGATCGCGGCCGACCTCGAACAACTGATCGGCTTGATGAAGGCGCGGGCGGAGCACCCGGATCAAGCAACCACGGCCGGTGCGGAATCAAACATCTCGCCATGACCGGCCAGCCCTTCGACATCGCCGTGATCGGTGCCGGCATGGCAGGCGCCACCGCCGCCGCGTTCCTCTCCGCCGATAAACGCGTCGCGCTGATCGAGGCCGAGGAGGTCGCCGGCTACCACACCACCGGCCGCTCCGCCGCGATCTGGATCCAGAACTATGGCCCACCGGACGTCCGGGAATTCACCAGACTGTCCCGCTTGTTCTATCAATCCCCACCAGCCGGATTTTCGGACGTCCCCCTGATCCGTCGCCGCCCGGTCCTGCTCCTGGCCACGTTATCCCAACTCCCGGACCTGGAAACCGCGCTCGCCGCCGGCCATGGAGTGCGCCGCGCCTCGATCCAGGAAGCCCACGCGCTGGTCCCCGCGCTCCGCCCCGGTTACCTCGCCGGCGCGGCGGTGGAGGAAGACGCCTTCGACATGGACGTCGCCGCGATTCACCAGGGTTTTCTCCGCATGCTCAGTGCCAACGGCGGCGTTCTGGCACTGCGCAACCGCGCCGGGCGGATCGAACGCAAAGCCGGCGCCTGGGACATCGAAACGTCGGCGGGAAAAGTCTTCCGCGCGCCGATCGTGGTCAACGCCGCTGGCGCCTGGGGCGACGAAATCGCCGTCCTCGCCGGCGCCCGTCCGCTCGGTTTGCAACCCTGCCGGCGCACCGCGGCGATCATCGATCCGTCGCCGTTCGACGTCTCCAACTGGCCGATGATCTGCGATGTCAACGAAGCATGGTACGCCCGCCCCGAGGCCCGCACCCGCCTGATGGTCTCGCCGGCCGACGCCACCCCGATCCGGGCGCACGATGTGCAGCCCGAGGAAATCGACGTCGCGATCGGTATCGACCGCATGCAGCAGGCACTGGACATCCCGGTTCGCCGGGTGGAACACAGTTGGGCCGGCCTGCGGACCTTCACCCCGGACGGCAGCCTGGGATTCGGCTGGGATCCGCGCGTGGACGGATTTTTCTGGTGCGTGGGGCAGGGCGGCTACGGCATCCAAACCGCCCCCGCCGCCGGCCGTTTCGTCGCCGACCTGGTACTCGGCCGCGATCCCGGATCGGCCGCGGCGCTGGCACCTGCCGTTGCACCGGGACGTTTCCACGCGGTGAACCCACGGTAACGTGTCCGTCCCGAATACCGCCAACCCTATATCATTTGAACTGGCGCTGTACCGATGGGTGCGGTGTAACGCCATTTCGGTCAGAGGTTCCTATGCGGTTTGGTTGGATACCGATTGTCTTGTTGTTGACGGTCCCGGGCGGCTGCTCACGGTTTTCGGATGCTGAAAGGTTCAGCGTTTACTTCGAACCGTACTCCACCAGCCTCGATCCCCGCGCACTGCAAACCATTCAGGTGGCGGGGCGTTTCGCACAGAGCCATCCATGGCTGCCGGTCGCGGTCGTCGGTTACGCGGCGCCGCCCGATCCGGGGCGCGACGTCGATGGCCTGTCGGCCCAACGCGCCGAGGTGGTGAAGCAGGTATTGGTCAATGACGGCCTGAGTCCGGCCCGTATCACCACGACGGCGAATGGGATCACCGACCCGAAGAACAGTCCCACCGTGGCGGTGCGGCGCGTGGATATCGATGTCGGGCAACACCCCGGCGTCGCCGGATCGTGATTCAACCAACCGGACCATCCGTAACGACCCGGTCCATCGGAATGTCGTGTGGTTGCGGATAGATGGTGCGAATCCTGCCGCCGGTGAAGCCGATTCCAATCGTAAAAGCGCGTGCCGGCATCGCCGCCAGGGTCCTGTCATAGAAACCGCCGCCATAGCCCAGCCGGTATCCCGAACCGTCGAACCCGACCATAGGCACCAGCAGCGTGTCGGGCTGCACGGGATCGCCCTCGGTCGGGAAGGGGATGTTCCACACTCCCGGCGCCATCGAGGCCCCCGGCCGCCACGGCCGGAAGATCAGCGGCTGCGCGGGCCCGACCTCGACCGGCAGAGCCAAAACGACGCCGTTCCGGTGCAGCCCGCGCACCAGCGGGCGAGGATCGTATTCGCCTTTGAATGGCCAGTAGAATCCGATCAGCCGCCCTGGCGTCCCCGCCAGCAAGGTGCTCAACCGCTCGGTTATCCGCTGTTGCGCCGCGGCTCGGTCCGCCGGTGAAAGCGCCAGCCGCCGAGCAATCAGCACCTGGCGCTTGGCTTTGCGCCAGAGGCGGACATCCTCCCAGTCGTCCGACGGGGCCGGGGCGTCAACCAGGCCTGCCTCCAACCCGGGCAAAAAGCACGCGGGCGAACTGTATTCGCCGTTCGGCATCAGATGATCGCCTCCGCCCTCAGCGCGGCGATGGCGGCCGCGTCGTAGCCGATCTCCGCCAGCACCGCGTCGGTGTCGGCGCCGGCCTCGGGCGCCATCGTATCCAGCTTGCCGCCGCCATGCGCCATCTGAAAGCCGGAGCCCATCAGCCGCAGCGTCCCGTACGCACTGTCCACCGTCTGCATCGCCCCGCGCGCGGCAATCTGGGGATGATCGATGATCTCCTCGATCGTCCAGATGCTGGCGCACGGCGCGCCGGCATCGTTCAGACGGCGCTCCCAGTGCCTCGCAACGTCGGCGGCCAGGGCGTCTTCAATGATGGCGCGCAAAGCGGCCTCGTTCTCCTTGCGCGCGAACCAGTCGCCGAAGCGGGGATCGTCGAACACGTCGCTGCGCCCCAGCGCGGTCATCAGGTTGCGGTATTGTTTTTCGTCGTTCACCGCCAACAGCAGAAAACTATCCTTGGCGCGGAACAGGTTGGCGGTGACCTTGCGGCTGATCGCCTGGTTGCCGGACTGGGGCTGGCGATGTCCGGCGACGGTGAAGTCGGCGACCTGGGTGGTCAGGAACGCCAGGCTGGCCTCCAGCATTGAAACGTCCAGGAACTGCCCGCGACCGGTATGGGTCCGCTGGAACAGGGCGGAGGAAATGGCGAACGCCCCGGTCGCCCCCGACAGCACGTCGCACACCGCGAATCCCGCTCGCGTGGGTCCCATTTCCTCATGGCCGGTGATCGCCATGATGCCGGACATTGCCTGGATCTTGCCGTCGTAGCCGGCCTCATTGCTGGCTGGCCCGGTCTGCCCGAAGCCGGAGATGGCGCAGTAGATCAACTTTGGGTTGATTGCCGACAAAGCCTCATACCCAAGGCCCAGCCGATCCATCACACCGGCGCGGAAATTCTCCATCACCACGTCGGCCTTGGCGGCGAGTTTCAGCACGATGTCCCGCGCTGCCGGCTTTTGCAGGTCAAGCGTCAGGCTTTTCTTGTTGCCGTTCACCGCGATGAACGGCGGTGCCATGTTGCGGTCGGCCCATTCGCGCGACAGCGGTGTGCGGCGCATGTCCTCGCCGCCGCGGCGCTCGACCTTGATCACGTCGGCACCGAGCAGAGCCAGTTGATAACTGGCATAGGGACCGGCCAGGACCTGGGTGAAGTCCAGGATGCGAACGCCGGTGAAGGGGCGCCCGGCTGTTGACGGTCCAGTCATGCCGCTTTGACCGCGCGGTTGCCCCGGGCGAGGTCCTTCTGACGGTCGAATTCCTCCCGCCGGCGTTGCAGTTCGGCTTCGCCGATCTGGTCCAGGTTCAGGTAATCCAGCTTCCACAAGCCGTCGTCGTTCCACCGCAGCGGCGACTGCAAGGTGGTTTGCGGGCCGGAGGCAGCCTCCAGCAGATGCAGTGCATGCGCCAACGTGGCATCCTGGGACGCCGGATCGTGCGGCTTGCCGGCGCTGTTGCCGAGGGGGAAGTCACTGAACAGGAACCGGGGAGCCGCGGCGTGTTCGACGATGTCCTTGGCGCAGCCCATCAGGACGGTGGGGATGCCGTTGGCCTCCAGATGGCGGGCAACCAGGGTGCTGGTCTGGTGGCAGACCGGGCAGTTCGGCACGACGATGGCGACGTCGGCGCCGTCTTCACGCACGCGGGCCAGGATATCGGGCGCGTCGGTTTCCACCGTGACGCGGTGGCTGCGATTGGTCGGCGCGCCGTGGAACCGTTCGGCGACCGCGCCGATGCGTCCGTCCGCGGCGGCGCGGCGCAGGGCCGGAAGCGGAAACCAGCTGCCGCTGTCGGTCGCCGTGGTGTGGGTGCGGTCGTAGCCGATGTGGGAGATCCGCAGGTCGTGGTCCAGCGCCGTGTCGCCGGAATAAACGCTGTAGAACTTGGCACTGCCGTTATAGGCGGCCCCGGGTCCCTGATCGCCCTTGTTCGGCTGAAAGGGCGCGGCGGTGGTGATGATCGCGACCTTGGATTGCCGCAGCGGTTTCGTCAGCCTGGTGAATGGCGCGGCCAGATAGTGCGCCCAGCGGTAGGGCGTGGTGTAGCCGATCGCGGCGTAATACTCGCGGGTGCGGCGCATGTAGGGGATCGGGGAGTCGAAGTCCGGGGCAAAACCGAGCAAGGCGTCGAGGGTCTGGTCCATGGGGTCCTCCGATCGCTGGGACGGCCAGCGTTGGTGGGAATCGTCGCATGGCCAAGTGGATCGCCGCAAGATGTGGCCAGCGGTTGTGGCCAGCGGTTGTGGCCAGTGGTTTGCCTTGGGGCACCGTGAACCCGGGCTAGAAATGGAAAGTCCAGGACGACATCAAAATCTGTATGATCTGCACGATCGAGCTTGCGCAATAGCCGCCCGCATATGCCAAAGCCTGATAAGGGATCACCACAAATTCTATCGCGCTCAACAGTATGTCGGCTGCCTGACCCGGCGGAAGCAAAGCGTTGACGGCCCACTCGGCCGGGGCGTTGAAGACCTGGCCAACCGATCGGGAAGCAATGACCGCGATTTCGGTGGGATCGCCGATGATGCCCCGCAGGGCATGATACAAGCCGACGCACAGGCCGCCCGCGAACGCCAGACCAAGGCTGCCGGCGAACGATTTGACCAGATTCGCGGCGGTTCGCGCGCCTGTAGCAGGCCGCATCCGGGTTCCGGCCGGCGATCCCGGACGCGAGTCCGAAAAACCGTTTCTGGAGTTTTTTCGGTAAGGATTAGCGATGTTACCGTACCATTTTAAATCTTATCTATTTGTTAAACGTGCAATAAATAATTAAACAGTACAATCGTCAATTCGATCGAGCGGTCGCGACTTCGTAAATGCTGTAAAACAGAATGGCGTTTCGGCGACGCGGCCCCCTGTCCGGCCATTTCGTCAAAAAGGCTCACCCGGCGGCGATATTGTCCAGCAGCCGCACGCTGCCCAATTTCGCCACCGCGATCAGCCGCGCACCTTCTATGCTCAGGTCGATCGGTGCCAGGGTTGCCGCGTCAACCAGCGCCAGGTAACCGACGTCGAATCCTTTGCCGGCCAACCCGGCCCGAGCCTGCGCCAGCGGCCCGGCGGCAGCGGCCCCGTCGGCGATACGGGCGGCTGTCGTGCGCAGGATTTCGATCAATGCCGGAGCGGTCGCTCGGTCTTGCGCCGACAGAAAACGGTTGCGGGACGACATCGCCAGCCCATCGGCTTCCCGCACCGTCTCCACCCCGACGATGTCCAACGGCAGCAGCAGGTCGGCGACCATCCGCTTCACCACCTGCAATTGCTGCCAGTCCTTCTCCCCGAAATAGGCCCGATCCGGCCGCACCTGACCGAACAGCTTGGCGCATACCGTCGCCACGCCCCGGAAATGGCCGGGTCTGGCGTCACCCTCCCAGCGTTCGGCAGGGCCGCCGACGACGACGGTGGTGGCTTCCCCGGCCGGATACATCGTTGCTACATCCGGTAGCCAGGTCAACGCGCAACCTTCTGCCTCCAGCACCGCCAGATCGCCGGCCTCATCTCGCGGATACCGGGACAGGTCCTCGGTCGCCGCGAACTGCAGCGGGTTGACGAAGATGGATGCCACCGTCGCCGCCCCGGACGCGACGCCCATACGGACCAGTGTCCGGTGGCCCTCATGCAATGCACCCATGGTTGGTACGAACGCCAAGGCTCCGGCCTCGCGGCGCAGACGCGCGCAGGCGGCGCGCAGATCGGGAAGGGTGCGGGCGATCAACATGCCGCGTATTTGGTCTATACAGCGGCCGCGAGCAACATGGCGCGTCCGGGAACAGAGACTTTCATCCGGCCGGCCGCACCTTGCACGATCCGTTATGGCCGATTTTGTCCCGGCGGTCCGCGCACCGGCGGCCGGTCCACATCCTGTAGCGAGCGTCGAACCTATCGCGGATGGCCAGGACCAATCTGGCGTGTTGATGAATTTTAACCCGCCGGGAGGTTTTCCCGTGCTGTCCATCCCAGCGGGCTTAGGCTAATCCCCCACCCCATGGCACAAGCAAATTCGACACACGCAGCCGCGCGATCCTGGTTGCGCCGAGAGCAACGCGCCGGCACCCGAGCCGCTCGGCCGGTGCTGATGTGGCATGTGCTGGGGTCGGCCGCGGGCATTGGACAAGCCTTCGCCGCCGCTTCGGTCCTGGCCGCCGCCTTCGCGGGATCAGTTCTCGATCCTCAGGCGCTGGCAGCGTTCGGTGTGCTGGCGGTGCTGCGTGCCGGACTGTCCTTCCTGACTGAAAGGGCGGCATTCGCGGCCGGGGCGGCGGCGCGACGGCGGTTGCGTTCGGATGCCCTGTCCCGATTGCTGCAGGCCGGCCCGGCCGTATTGCGTGGCCGCCATTCCGGCGAGTTGGCCACCATCGTCATCGATAAGATAGAGGCTCTGGACGGGCTGTTCTCGCGTTATGTCCCGGCGGCGACCTTTGCCATCGTCGGGCCGTCGGT
>JAYUEJ010000137.1:0-7002 GCA_043739265.1 Rhodopila sp.
CTGTAACAGTCACGACGGATCGGTCGGCGGCTTCGAGCGGGAACCCGAATGCGCTGCGGCCGGCGACTCATTTTTTATCGACGTGTCGTATCAGCCCCAAAGGCGGCTTCCATAGGTGCCACTGACGGGATCACGAGGATGGACCCACGCCCCATGCACGTTCCGATCTTCGACTCCGACCTGATCCGCCGCCTGCGCGGCCGAGCCGCCCTGCTCACTCCGATCCAAATGGGGCAGGCCGACAGTGCCGCCGCCCAACGCGGCCACCCCGGCCCCGTTCTGATGGACGCAGCCGGCCGCGCCGTGGCCCGCGCCATCCAGCGTCACACAAGGCGCTGCCGCGTGCTGGTCCTGGCCGGTCCCGGCAACAACGGTGGAGATGGCTACGTCGCCGCGCGGCTGCTGGCGCAGGACGGCTGGCCCGTTCGCCTCGCCGCCCTGGCCCCGCCGCGCCCTGGATCCGACGCAGCAGGCGCTGCCCGTCGCTGGACCGGCCGCACCGTCCCGTTCAGCCCGGAAGAAGCCGCCCGAGCGGACCTGGTGATCGACGCGGTGTTCGGCGCCGGCCTGACCCGCAAGGTAACCGGCCTCGTCGCCGAAACCCTGCAAGCCGCCGGACGAATCGTCGCCATCGACGTCCCCTCCGGCCTGGACGGTGCCACCGGCCAACCGCTGGGTTTTGCCCCAAGGGCCGAACTGACTGTAACGTTCTTCCGCCTGAAACCCGGCCACCTGCTGCAACCCGGCCGAGACCTTTGCGGGCATATTGAGCTGGCCGATATCGGCATTCCCGATGCCGTCCTGGACGATATCGGCATCCTCGGTACAGCCTTTAGTACGATAGCCCCGGCGACCTTTGCCAACCTGCCCACGCTGTGGCGCCTGCCCGCCCTGACCACCGACTCGCACAAATACACAAGAGGCCACGTCACCGTCATCGGCGGCGCCACCATGACCGGTGCCGCCCGCCTCGCCGCTGAAGCCGCCCGTCGCGCGGGCGCCGGCATGGTAACGATTGCCGCCCGCGGCGCCGCCGAAACCTACCGATCCGGCGAACCCGGCCTGCTCGTCACCGAGGCCGCCATTGCCACGCTTTTGAACGACGAGCGGCGAAAAGTCTGGGTCTGCGGTCCCGGCCTCGGCCCGGACGACGCAAGATCGATCTTCCCCGCCCTGATCGCCGCGAACCGCACCGTCGTCGGCGATGCGGACGTGTTCTCCGCCTTCGCCGGCAATCCCGACGCCCTGAAAGGCGCCGCCGTCCTCACCCCTCACGCCGGGGAATTCGCCCGCGTGTTCGGCGCCCCGGCCAATGACCGCCTGTCCGCCGCCCGCGAAGCCGCCCGCCGCACCGGCGCGGTGGTGCTGCTAAAAGGTCCCGACACGATCATCGCCGCCCCCGACGGCCGCGCCGCGATCAACCTGTCCGCGCCTCCCTGGCTGGCGACGGCGGGCGCCGGAGACGTGCTGGCCGGCATCATCGCCGGCCTGCTCGCCCGGGGCATGCAAGCCTGGGAGGCCGCCGCCGCCGCCGCTTATCTACACGGAAGAGCCGCCCGGGTCGCCGGACCCGGACTGGTGGTCGAAGACCTGCTGCCTGCACTTATTCGTGTATTCAACAATGAATCATGACACGACACTTTTTCGCCACACCCGCTATGCTGCGCGCCCGGTCGTCCGAACAAGGTCTCCATGAGCGAAGCTGTTGCAACCCGTCTGCTCGATCGCGCCATCCGCCGCATAACCGAGGTGTGGCGCGACATGGCGTCAAGCGTCACCGGTGAGGTTGACGAATCCCTCGAAGCCCAGATGCAGGCCTGCCTGGCCGGACGCGGCGGGGAGGTCAGCGCGCGAAACCGCGCCGCGAAACTCGCACAGACCTATTTGTCGCAGGACGAAGCCGGGCGAACGGCGTTCCTGCGCACCCTGGCCGGATTCGATTCAGACCCGGACGCGGTCGCCGCCGCGTATGCCGAGGTGAAGGCCGCCGCCGACCCGGCGGAACGGGCGACCGCCAAGGCCGCGTTGCGGATCGCGCTTGAACCACCGCGACTGAAGTTGCTGACGCAGTTCACCTCGATTCCGGACGGCCGAAAATTCCTGGTCGATCTGCGCGGTTCGTTGTTGAAGGCACGCGGCACCGACAAGCTGCTGACCGCATTGGACGCCGACCTGCGCGGCCTGCTGGGGGCGTGGTTCGACATCGGCTTTCTGGAGCTGCAACGAATCGACTGGAACAGCCCCGCCGCGCTGCTGGAAAAACTGGTGGATTATGAGGCGGTGCATGCCATCCGGTCCTGGCGAGACCTGAAGAACCGGTTGGATTCCGACCGCCGCTGCTATGCCTTCTTCCATCCCCGCATGCCGGGCGAACCGCTGATCTTCGTCGAGGTCGCGTTGGTGAAAGGTCTCGCCGGCAGCGTGCAGGACCTGTTGGATGAAAAAGCCCCGGTGCAGGATCCGACCAAGGCGGATACCGCGATCTTCTACTCGATCAGCAACTGTCAGACCGGGTTGGCAGGCATCAGTTTCGGCAATTTCCTGATCAAGCGGGTGGTGGAGGAACTGTCCGGCGAATTCCGCAATCTGAAGACGTTTGCCACGCTGTCGCCCATCCCGGGATTCCGCCGCTGGCTGGACCCGACCCTGGCCAGGGACGAACCGGACCTGTTGAGCGATGAGGAATCCGCCAGTCTGGCCTCCGCCTTTCCGGCCGAGACGGGCACCGGCGCGCTGGCCGGGATTCTCGGCAAGCGGCATTGGTGGCGGGACGTGGCCTTGCGCAAGACCGCCGAACCGGTGCTGACGCGGTTGGCTGCGCGGTATCTGCTGATCGAGGCCAGCGGCAAGCGCGCACGCGATCCCGTGGCCCACTTCCATCTGTCCAACGGTGCCAGGGTGGAGCGGCTGAACATGACCGGCGATACGTCGGACAAGGGGGCGAAAGAGAGCGCGACGCTGATGGTCAACTACCTTTACGATCCCGGAAAAATCGAGGACTGGCATGAGGATTATGCCGGCGAAGGTAAGCGGAACGCGTCAACGGCGGTGCGGAAACTGGCGCGGGGGTGGAGCTAAGGGCTGATCCAGCTCCTTGGTGCATCTCGTAGCCGGGATCAGTCCGCCAGTCCGATCATCACCGAAAGCATGGTGTTCAAAACCAGCATATCGGTCCCGGAAAGATGCCCAATCGCAGGACCGCATTTTGCACGCGGATAGGCCAGAATCTTGTCAACCATTACTTGCGAGACCGCTTTGAAGCCATTTGCCGCGGCTGGCTCAACTGTGAGCCGGTAAAGCGGTGCATCGGTGACTGCGCTTGCGAACAGGGCGACCAAGACGCTGTCCGCCGCATTGAGTGCGTCGGACTGAACGACGACAGCCGGGCGCGATTTGCCATAATCTCCCTGTGCCGAGATAGTAACGATATCTCCTCGCTTCACGGTTCCGGCCAATCAACGGCAGCAGCGATGAAATCCAGGGCTTCGGCTTCCTCAGGCCGTCCGCACAGCATCATGCCCTGGCGCCTGGCCTCCGCAGCGAATTCCGGCCGATGTGGGTCAGGCACCCAGATACGCAGTTGCTTCATGCCGCGATGCAACTGCTGTTGCCGGTAACGCTGAAACTTGGTCAATCCATCGTCGGAGCGCTTTGGCCGCGGCAAGTACGCCTCCATACGGTTGCGCGCTACCTTATCGCCAGAGTCGTGTGGTGCCAAAGGAAATCGCCTCTCGGAGAAATTGGCCTGTTCACGGAGTTATTCGGCGGAAATCAGATCTGGCAATCTTGCTGGGACGGGATTATCTTCTACCGTATGGACACGCTGAAGCTCGACACCAGCCAGCCGCCTTTCTCGGAAATCGAGTCGGAGCGGCAACGCCGTCTGGCACGGGAAGCGGCCGGGATCGCCGAAGCGGACGCCGAGTTTGCGGCTGGCCTGTATGTTGACGCGGACGAGATCGACACCTGGATTGACAGCGTCGACACCGATCATGAGCTGCCACCGCCCCCGACCCGGCGCCTCTGATCCGGCGGCGACGTGCGGCGCAGGCTGATCTACACGCCTCGTGCGCGCGAAGACCTGATTGCGGTTCGTGGTTGGCTTACGCAACGCGGCTCGGGACAAGCCGCCCGCAAGCGGCTATTTAATATTCGTGCGGCGATCAGGCAGCTACAACAAGACCCTTGCCTTTTCCCGACCGGCAAACATCCTGGCGTGCGGGAACTGCCCTGCGACGGTGGATACAGGACTCTGTATCGCGTGATCCCGGACACCGACCGCAGCGAGACATCCGGAGATGTTCTGGTGTTACGTGTGTATGGCCCCGGACAGGATCGGCGCGCGCTGTAACCGTGGCGGTCAGGCGGGGTTTGGGTGCGGCTCAGGCGTGACATGGAGTTGCACATCTGCTTGCTGTTGCAGATAGAGGATGACGTTGAAGAGGTTGCGGGCGTGCGGATTGCCGCGAGGTCCGAACATCCGGATCAGGCTCTTTGGCTGGGTGCCGGTTGCCTCGCCGAGCTTCTCGAAGCCGACTGTTGCTTTGATGTAGTCGCGGAGGACCGCCTTGCCGGTGTCCACGTCACCGGCCCGCATTGTGTCGATGCTTTCTCGCAGCAGCGCGGCAGCGAAATCCGGGTCACGCGCAACGCGGCTTTGCACCAGTTCCTTGAATCTCTTTGTCAGTGCCATGCCCAGTCCTGATCGTCTCCGATTTGGTCCTGACCGGCCGGCGACTGTTTGGATCTGTAGCTATTCGTCGAACCGCCCTAACACCCGGAGAACGCCGTCGCGCAGGAACACGGGCCAAGTTTGCGCCTTTCTCGCGGTTGCCCTGATTTTCGAACGGGCCGCGCCGAAGATGTGATCGGCAATGAGGGCGGCGGCCGCAATCGTGATGCCGAGATCAGGCCGTCTGGCTTCAACCTCATCGCACCGCTGGATGATGTCGCGAAGCGCCACCTCCATCGAAATGACGTGCTCTATCCCTACGTCCTCATCCGCCTCGTCGCTTGGCCGTCTGGCTTGCGTTAAGGCAAGCACTCCCCGCACCATGGTCTTTATCCCGACCAACGCAGCAGCTTTCTCGTTCCGCCACGTGTCCAGCCGCGCCTTGGCGTCTAACTCCCGAGCCGCGAAGGCCGCGATCTGGAATTGAAGGGTGACGGCTAGTTTCCCAACCACGCCGGGAACTTCGTCCAGATGTGCGGCCCACTCCTCGGCGTAACGCGCCCGCTGGCCTTCGGGCAGCCTCCGGACGGCGATGTCGGTGAGGCGCTGCGTGACCCAGGGGGTCCATTGCTTGGCGTCGTCGGCGATGATCTTAGCGACGGCCGCGCCGACGATAGCGCCAGCGCCAGCGATGATGGCAGGGATCAGGCCCATGCAAGCCTCCCCACAACCGGCTCCAACTCCCGGGCGGCCGCTCGTGCCCGGGTCTCGCCTAACCCGGTCACCCGGTAATAGCGCCGCCGCGGCCGTCCCAGCACTTGCGGATCTTCGGTTTCCCACCGGCTATCGAGCCAACGGCACTGCTCTAGCCGCATCAGCATCGGATACAGCGTGCCCGACGCAAGCCGGGTTTCCCGGCTAATGTCTGCGCCTGAAAGTTCACGCCCTCCGGCGCCCATAATGGCGCTGAAAACCCGCAGCGCCTGAGATGTAAATCGTGGTTCACTTGCCATAGTAGATATCCTACATAGGGGTGGATGTGAGCGCAAGGCAGATCTCTGCAATTCCAGGAATTAGCGGGTACCATGGCAGATCTTAGGCGGTGCGTGGGATCTCTGCCGGGGAATTTCTCCTGCGGAGTGCGTGAACACTCAGTCATGTCCATCAGACTGTCCCCTCGCCCCTCTTACACTTTTGCTGGGCCAAGTCGGGATTTGCGGTTCTGAGGAGCGATAGCGTGCGGACTTAGTCCGTTAGACTCCGGATGAACGTCATAGCCACAACCCATCCGCGGGAGTTCAAATGCCCTATTGCGGAGTGCCACCCCGGCCCAAACCCTCACCCCCCCGCAAGGCTCCGCCGCAGCCGCGCGATGGCGGCGGGCAGGCCGCGCACGGTCAGCACGCGACCGGTTTCGTCGTGCTCCTCGGACAAAACCCGAGCACTTTCATACACTTCGCCGATCAGTCCTTGTTTGGCATAGGGCAGCACCAGCACATCCTCCACCATCGCCGCTTCGAAGAACGCGATGATCGTGTCCCGCAGGGCGCTGACATCCTCCGGCGCGTGGGCGGACAGCAGGATCGCGTCCGGATGCTTCGCCAGCAGCGCCGCGCGCCCCGCTTCATCCACCCGGTCCATCTTGTTCAGCACCAGCCGCGACGGCACCACATCCGCCCCGATCTCTCGCAATACACTGCGACTCACCTCCAGTTGCGCCTCATAGGTCGGGTCCGACGCATCGACCACGAACAACAGCAGCGATGCCTCCAGCGCCTCCGCCAGGGTGGAGCGGAACGATGCGACCAGGTCATGAGGTAGTTGCTTGATGAACCCGACCGTGTCGGAGACGAGTATCCGAGGCCGGGTTTCCGGCTGCAGCGCTCGGATCGTCGTGTCGAGCGTGGCGAACAGCTTGTCCTCCACCAGCACCTGACTGCCCGTCAACGCCCGCATCAATGACGACTTGCCAGCATTGGTGTATCCCACAAGCGCCACCCGCAATTGGTCGCGCCGGCCGGACCGGCGCAGGTCGCTATCGCGTTGCACCGCTTCCAGTTGGTCCTTCAGCTCCGACAGCCGGTCGCGGATTTTGCGGCGATCGAGGGACAGGGCGCTTTCGCCGGCACCTCTTCCCTGTTGCCGATCGCCGCCACCCGCCGAGGACTCCCGCATACGGGGGGCGACATATTTCAGGCGCGCCATCTCCACCTGAAGCTTCGCCTCGCGGGTGTTGGCGTGGCGGTGGAAGATCTCAACGATGACGCCGGTGCGGTCCAGCACCTGTGCGCCGGTGGCACGCTCCAGGTTGCGGATCTGGCTGGGCGAGA
>JAYUEJ010000138.1:0-2314 GCA_043739265.1 Rhodopila sp.
TGGGATGAACTGTGGGCCAACTCCCGCAGCTCCGCCAGCAGATGGCCAACCTCGTCGGTCGCGAAGAACAGCAGCGCCAGAAACAATCCGGGATGCGCCTGCCGCCACAGGCCCAGCATCCGTTCGAAGCGCTCCAGCGGCAGCGCCAGAAAAGCCTTCATCCCGAGGAAGCCGAACAGCGCCCCGAAAATCACGTCGCTCGGGTAATGAATTCCCAGGTACATGCGGGGGAAGTCGATCACCGCTATCGTCCACAGGAAGGCGATCGTTCCGCTGACACGATTGACGCTGAACAGGCCGGTACCGAGCGCGAAGAAGAACATGGCGTGGTCGCTGGGGAAACTGTTCCAGTTGCTCAAGGCCCGGGCATCGAAGTCCGTCACCGGGAATGGCAGCCCGAGGTTGGACAGCACCGGCCTCATGTGGAGGCTCAGCACCAATTGCAGCCCGCGTGACAGGCCGCCCATCAGCACAGTACCGATCAGGACGAGGGTCAGGCGCTTCTGCCGCCGCTCCGTCGTCACAGCGGGTTCACTGGCCGGGGCATTGGCCCAGGTGAACCAAAACACACACATCAGGGCAACGCCCTTGAAGAGATCCAGCCGAGACAGGGCGTTGATCAAGTGGTCGAACAGCGGACTTTTCCCGACGAAGCTCGTCAGAAAAGTCAGGATGCCGAGATCGAAGCTGTCAAGCAATGATAGTGCATGCATGAAACGGATTCCACCTGTTGTCCACCCGGGATAAAGAGCTAACCCAACGTATCAACATCGCGGTGTCACATGACGGACATAATCCACGGCCGGTCAGCACGTTTCGGTGATAAAATTGTTCCAACAATGAGGAATCATACCGGTCAGGCGAACCGGGAAAAATCCGGCTTCCGCTTCTCCGTGAACGCCCGAAACGCTTCCGCCGCCTCGGGGGACCGCAGCCGCTCACGGAACAACACCAATTCTTCCGCGATACGGCCGGGAACGTCGCCTCGGCCGTTTTTGATCAGCGCCTTGGTCTGCCGCACCGAAGCCGGCGGCAGCGCCGCCAGCCTGGCAGCAACACCACGCGCCGTGGTCATCAGGTCTTCATCAGCGACCACCTGGTTGACGAAACCCCACTCCCGCGCCGTCTCCGCGTCCAGCGGATCCCCCAGCAGCAGAAGTGCGCTGGCCCGCTGGTGCCCGACCAGACGGGGGAACAGCAGCGAACTGGCGGCCTCCGGCACCAGGCCAAGGCTTGTGAAGGGCATGACGAACCTCGCCGACCGGGCCGCGATCACCAGATCCGCGTGCGCCAGCATCGTCGTGCCGACCCCGATCGCCGCCCCATTGACCGCCGCGACCAGCGGCGTCGCCAGCGACGACAACGCGCTCAGGAACGGTGAGGCATCCATCGGCGAGCCATCGGCAAGGTCAGGCGCCGCCGCGCGGGTTTGAAAATCCTTGATGTCGTTGCCGGAGGTGAAGGTATCCCCGATCCCGCTCAACAGCACCACCCTTACCGAACCGTCCGCGTCCGCTCGGTGGAACGCCGCTACCACGGCGGCATACATCGCCCCGGTCAGGGCGTTTTTCTTCTCCGGCCGGTTGAACAGGATTTCCAGCACCGAACCAACCTGCGTGACCAATACATCACTCATTGGATGACTCCCCCATTTCAACCGATCAGGTCATGAACCTGCAGTGTCATCGTCGCGATCAGCTCCGAAATCCGCTGCTGAACGAACGAAAAATCGGGCCGGCGTTCGATCCGGACCTCGTCCATGTAAAGCGCACGGGCAACCTCGATCTGCAGCACATGGACGTCATTCGCCGGCCGGCCATAATGGCGGGTGATGTATCCGCCCGCATACGGGTCGTTACGGCGCACCAGATACCCTTTGCCGCTGAGAAACGCCTCCACCGTGCGGGTGACCCGCGATGCGCAGGCCGACCCGTGCAGGTCGCCGAGGACGAAATCGATGGGCCGCCCGCCCGCCCGCTTGCCCTGCCCGTTGGACGGCATGGAGTGGCAGTCGATCAACAGGCAGTAACCGAACCGGGCGCGGATATCCGCGATCAGGCGTTTCAGGGTGTCATGGAATGGGCGCCAATACGTGAAGATCCGCCGCTCCGCCTCCGCGAAGGACAATTTCGTCGCGTAGATCGACTCGCCCGACGCCACGACTTTGGCGATCGTGCCCAGGCCGGCACTGACCCGCGCACTGGCGGTGTTTACCCAATCCGGCAGCGTGTCGGCGAACATGGCCGGATCCAGCTCCCACGCCTCGCGGTTCGCATCGCAGAAAGCGCGCGGAAAATTCGCCGCCAGAAGGGAT
>JAYUEJ010000139.1:0-2312 GCA_043739265.1 Rhodopila sp.
CCGGAGATTTCCGGCTGGGTCTCCGTCGCACCTCCGGCCAATCACTATGATTTCGGGTTCCTGGCACCGTGTCCTTGCGGCGGGCTGATGATGCATGGCGATGCGGACGAACTGGTACCGGAGCCGGCCGTGCGCAAACTGGTGGACAAGCTGAACACCCAGAAGAATGTTCATGTTGACTATCGCGTCGTCGCCGGCGCGGATCATGTGTTCGCCAGTCACGCCGAAACCGTGGCCGATGCGGTCGATGATTTCTGCGGCAAAGCGATCGCGCGCAAGCAGATGGCGCTCGCCGCCGACTGATCGATCCAACCGGCGGCGTCGCTGCCTCGGCGTGTCCGGCCCACCTATCGTGACAGGTGGCCCAGACATGCCGAGGACTTACAGCTGACGGTGATCGCGCGTAATCCTTTTCAGATCAGGTTGGCCATCTCAGATTGGGTTGGCGATTTTGCCGCCTGCCATCGCCATGGGGACTCCGGTGGTTGAGGGGTAGCTCAGCGGCAAGCCCGCCACGACCCTGGCGGCCAGGAAGCCGAAGCACTGCGCTTCCAGCGCATCTCCGTTCCAGCCCACGGCCTCGACCGGCTCCACCGGACGTCCCAGCGACTGGCGCAAGCCGTCCATCAGCACGGGATTGAGACGCCCCCCGCCGCAGACAAGCCACCGCTTCGGGGGTTCCGGAAACGCAGCCGCCGCGATCGATGCGACGGTAAATGCCGCCAGGGTCGCCGCGCCGTCGGCGGCCGACAGTTCAGACACCAGGCTGGCGCCCAGGGCTTCCCCAAAATCGAGCCGATCGAGCGATTTCGGTGCCGGCAATCCAAAATAAGCGTGCGAGAGCAGTCGCCTGAGGACATCCCGGTTCACCCGCCCCGAACGGGCCAGTATGCCGTCCGCGTCGAAGGCCTGACCGGTATGCCGCATGACCCAGTCGTCGATCGGGCCGTTGCCGGGCCCGGTGTCAAAGGCGAGTAGCGCGTTATCGCTCCCGATCCAGGTGACGTTCGCGACGCCACCGATATTCAGGACCGCCAGCGGTTTCGGCAAGGCAGCGGCCAGCGCGTTGTGGAAAACCGGAACCAGCGGCGCGCCCTGGCCACCCGCCGCCACGTCGGCGGAGCGGAAATCGTGGACCACCGGAACCCCCAACCGGCGGGCCAGGCGGCCGGCATCGCCGATCTGCCAGGTGCGCCGGCGCTGCGGCTGGTGCAGGATGGTCTGCCCGTGAAAGCCCACCAGATCGGCTGGACAGCCAAGGTTTTCCACAGCCTGAATGTGATAATCGGTCAGCCGCTCGGTTGCCGCGAGCAGACGCGGATCGTCTGGCCGCAGGGCCGGCGCGAGATCGAGAATGATCCGCAATTCGGCCCGTAGAGCCGCATCGTAAGGCACCGTCAGGGTCGGCCCGAACGCGGTGACGGTGATCCCGTCGGTGTCCAGCCAGGCCGCATCGACCCCGTCCAGAGAGGTTCCGCTCATGAGACCGATCGTTCGTGGCATTTGCCCTCGCCAAGCTGTGTGATAACCCGCGTCGCCCGTATCGTAGAAGTCAGCAGAATATGAGTCAGCCGCCATGACGACCAACAGTTTCCTCGACGAAGCCACCGCGCGCGGATTCGTCTTCCAGTGCACCGATACCAGCGCCGTGCGCGCCGCGATGCAGGCCGGCCCGATCACCGCCTATATCGGCTTCGATTGCACCGCCGACAGCCTGCATGTCGGCAGCCTGGTGCAGATCATGATTCTCCGGCTGCTGCAAAAGCACGGACACAAACCGCTTGTGCTGCTGGGCGGCGGCACCACCCGCATCGGCGATCCATCCGGCAGGGACGAGTCCCGGCAGTTGCTGACCGATGCGGTCATCGCCGCCAACATGACCGGCATTCGCCGCTGCTTCACGCCGTTCCTGCGCTTCGGTGATGGCACGTCCGACGCCATGCTGGCCAACAACGCCGATTGGCTGGACACGCTGGGCTATATCCCGCTGCTGCGGGAGGTCGGGGTGCATTTCACCATCAACCGCATGCTGGGGTTCGATTCCGTCAGGTCGCGGCTGGAACGCGAGCAGCCGCTGACGTTCCTCGAATTCAACTACATGATCCTGCAGAGCTACGATTTCCGCGAACTGAGCCGCCGCCACGGGGTGAGCCTGCAGATCGGCGGGTCCGATCAATGGGGCAACATCGTCGCCGGGATGGAATTGACGCGGAGGACCGACGCGAAATCGGTCTATGGCCTGACGACGCCGCTGATCACCACAGCGTCCGGCGGCAAGATGGGCAAGACGGCGCAGGGCGCGATCTGGCTGA
>JAYUEJ010000140.1:0-2305 GCA_043739265.1 Rhodopila sp.
AGCGCGTATCATGAGAGTCCGTAACAGCCTGCGTTCCGCCAAGGTCCGCGACAAGAACTGCCGTGTGGTCCGTCGCCGCGGGCGGGTTTATGTGATCAACAAGAAGAACCCGCGCATGAAGTGCCGGCAAGGGTAGGGTTTCCCTCCACGCGCGGGCTGGTTCGGAAACTATTTTAGCCGGACCAGGCACTTCTGTCTCGTCATTCTGAGCCTCCTCCCGCCCCGATGGCCGGGGGAGTTGCCATGATGATCGGGCACCAGCGTGTCAGACGGACAGCAGCAGAGCCTCCAGTTTCGCCGATTGAATGTGCGCATTCAGCATCGTCGCCGCGTGCGTGAAGCCTGCCGCACCAAGGCGTGTCCCAAGTGCCGGGTCCTGCGCAATTCGGTGCATGGCGATCGCCAGCGCATCGGCGTCGTTCGGCGGCACCAGCAGGCCGGTCTGCTCGTTCTTGATCGCCTCGGCGATTCCCCCTTGATCGGATCCGATGACGGGGCAGGCCTGCGCCATCGCCTCAGGGATCACGCTGGGCAGGCCCTCGGCGTCGCCGTCGCCGGCGATCACACTGGGGACCAGCAGCGAAACGGCGTTGGTCATCCGGCTGCGGACGGCGTCGGGGGATAGCCAGCCGGTCAGGGTGATGCCGGGGACGTCCCGAGCCAGGGTTTCGAGCATGGGGCGGAGCGGGCCGTCGCCGACGCAGATCAGGGGAGTCGAGTCGCCCGCCGCGCGCAGCCGCCTGACGGCGTCGGCCAGGACGACGATCCCCTTCTTTTCCACGAAACGGCCGACGAACAAATGCGCGCTGGGGCGGCGGATCGCCGGGTCATGCGGAATTTCCACCCCGATCGGCAGCACCACCAGTTTCTCGTTCGGCACACCGCGGGCGGCGGCGATCTCGGCGACGGCGGCGGAGACACAGACGAAGTGGGCTGTTTCGCGCACCAGGGATGGCCAGCGTTGCGCCAGCACGGTGCCGCTCCAGTTTTTCTTTTTGCTGACGTCGCCGCCGTGCAGGGTGACGACAAGGCGCAGACCGAGGCCTCGGGCCAGCGGCAGGGCCAACGCGCCGCCACGGGCGAACTGGGCGTGCAGCACCGGTGCGAGGCCGGGAACATCCAGCTTCGGGACGTGGCCGAAGTGGCGGAACAGCAGGCGACGCAGCGGGGCGAACGGCAGCAGGCCGCCCAGGCGGAGCGTATCGGGGCTGATCGCGGCGGCGTCCGGCAGCACAATGCGGCCGATCCAGATCGGGTGCAGGCGGGTGAAACCGACATATTGACGGCGGAGGAACCCGATCTCCGACGGGGCGCCGATGCGGTCTCGGTAAACGAGGAAGGGGTGAGTGGCTTGCATCCGGGTGCCGGGCGTTTGGCAGGTCCATCCCGGGTTGGCAAGCACGCGGTCTGAATGGCGCCGAGGCGGACCAGATCGAGGCGCCGTGGAGCCGGATGTGATGGAAGCCGCGTTACGGCGGGCGCGGCGGGTCGGTCCATGATCGTGGGCCAGGTTGGCGCGGGACGGAGCATTGACTCGATGCCGGACGATGATCCGTAGCTGGGGCGGGAGGGAGTCCTTCAGGCACTGCGCTATGGCGACTGGCTGGCCGACGGGCGGGCATTCGAGCTGACCGGGGCGTGACGCTGCTGATCGATATGACGCTTTCACCGCCCCGGGTGGGTTTCCTTGGGGCAGAGGCGGCGCCCCGGGGTTCGAAGGATGCGAAGGCGACAGCGAACACTAACCGCTTCAGGCCGATGCCGTTTCTCTATTGGTTTGGCCGCCTTAGGCCGCCGTTCCGGGACTTTCGCGACCGTTCGCAGGCACTTCCCGACCGGCCAACCGCGAAAAGGCGATCGCTGCGCGCAGATCCTCGGTAATTGCTCACCCCGGTTAAATGGTCGAATTCGCTGTTCCCGAACGATCGGTGCGGTTTGGCCTGTTGCTTCGTCGCCATAAGCTTCTTGACACGGTCACGGCTGGTTCGATTCTAGCCATTGGGTGCCGCTTCTCCCGACCTCCCCCCACCTGAGCCACACCGCGAAGGACACGCTGATCGCGGCGTTGACCGCGAGACTTGCGGTGGCGGACGCCCGCATCGCCGCCCAGGACGTCCGCATCGCGGCGCTGGAGGCGCGCCTGGAAGCGCTGACCCGTCCGCCGAAAACCCCCGGCAATTCCTCGAAGCCGCCCTCCAAGGCCAGAAGCAAGACGTTCCGGTCCCTGGCGCGGCTCGCCCGCCTCGCAAAAGCCGCCCCGGTGTTGGCCGGGCGCTGCATCCGAACCCCGATCGAGAAGTCGAAC
>JAYUEJ010000141.1:0-6958 GCA_043739265.1 Rhodopila sp.
GTCACGCGGGTCAACCTGGATGGCGCGTTCTACACATTCCGCACGGCGGCGCGGCACATGGTGGAGCGCGGCGGCGGCGGCGTGCTGGTCGGCACCGCATCGCTGGCGGCGATCGAGGCGGCGCCTCGCAGCGAGCATTACGCGGCGACAAAGGGCGGCGTCATCTCCATGGTTAAAGCCATGGCGGTCGAATTCGCGCGGTATGGCGTGCGGGCGCATTCGATCCTGCCCGGATGGATCGAAACGAATATGACCGCGAACGCGGTTCAGACCGATGGTTTCAAGACCAAGGTGCTGCCGCGCGTGCCGATGCGGCGCTGGGGCGACGGCGACGATTTCGGCGGTATCGCGGTGTATCTGATGAGTTCGGCATCGAAATACCATACTGGCGATACGTTTGTGATCGATGGCGGGTATTCGTTGTTTTGAAGTCTCGTTAACGGCGTGGCGACGCGGTCCTGTCGGCCAGGGGAATTGCCGCCTCGCTGCGTACCTTGCCATGACAGCTCTATCCACGGTGATCGGCCGTCGCCGGCCGATTAAATCGTGATCGGCCGTCGCCGGCCGACTAAATCGTAGTGACACCGGCGGCCGACATCTTGCCGGCATCAGGCCGCGGGCAACCGTAGCGGCAACAAAAACAACACGGCGACCGAGGCCCCGGCGCCGCACATGAGAAACACCTCCAGCGCCGGCAGCGCGCCGACGAGTGGTGCCGCCAGGGCCGGTGCCGAAGCCTGTGCCAGCAGAACAGGCACCGCGAGCCAGCCCAAAATCCGCGCGTATCTTTCGGGCCCAAACAATGCCAGCGGCAGGGTGCCGCGGTTGATCGTCATGATACCGTTGCTCATGCCGTACAGCAGCGCGAAGCCGGTCGCCGCGAACGGGCCGCCCAGCAACAGCAGCCCGGCACCAAGCGGAAACAGCAATGCGCCGACCCGCGCTTTGGCCAGCAAGCCAACCCGCGGGCCGATGGCATACTCGATCAGCCGGCCCGCCACCTGGCCGGGGCCGATCAGCGCGGCGACCCACACGGCCTCTTGCGTGGTCAGGTCGATACCCGCCAGTAACGGCAGGATATGGACCGCGATGGCCGACGTGATGAACCATCGCGTTGAAAAGAAGGCCCCAAGCAGCAGCAACATCCGCCGTTCGGCGGCCGACCGGGGGGCGTTGGCAGGACCGGCATCCTGATGTGAACGAGGCGGCGCAGGCGGCACCAGCAGCCAGACCATTGGCAAATTGATCAGCAGCATCAGGCCGGCATAGGCCAACAGCAGGCCGCGCCAGTCCAGCACCCCGATCAGCGCCGCGCCCAGCGTCCAGAACACCGAACTCGCGAATCCCGCCACCAATGTGATCCCCGTGATGCTGGGGCCGGCCGCTTTTCCCAGCAATCCGCCGACGGTCGCGAAGGCCGCATCGTAAAGGCCCATCGCATGCCCACGCCGATGATGGTCCAGCCGAGGTACCAGACCGCCAACCCCTGGCTGAGCGCCAAAACCGTCTGGCCGATGGCGATCACCGCGATGCTGGCGAGCAACGCCCCGCGTCCGCCATGCCGGTCGATCCATGACCCAACGCGCGGCGCGCAGGCGCCGGTGACCAACAGTGCCCAGGAGAACGCGCCCAGGATGTGAAAGCCTGAGGCGCCGAATGTCGTGGCGACCGGGCCGGCGACGATCGCGGGAAGGTAGAAGCTCATTCCCCAGGACAAAGCTTGGTTGATCCCAAGGACAGCGCCGAGGCGGAAACGGGATGCGGACATTCGGACCAGCATCCAGCGTATCGCCGAACGAAACAACCCCGTGGGCGGATGTTGTCCGGACAGGTAGGCCGGTTCTACAGTGGCGGGAAATCGGGGGAGCGGATCCAATGAGCAATCAGTCGTTCGATTACACTGTCGGCGATTTCAATTATATCGAACATGCGGACGGGCCGCAGCTTCTGCGTCTGTTCGTGCCCCTCGGGGCGGCCGGGCCGGTGCCGGTGGTGGTCGATCTGCACGGGGGCGCATGGTGCAACGGGGATCTGAAGGATGGCGAAGACCGCGATCTCACCCTGGTTCGCGCCGGGTTCGCCGTCGCGGCGTTGAATTTTCGGCATGGCGGTTCGGGCTATCCGACGTCCCTTGTCGATATCAATTACGCCATCCGCTGGCTGAAGGCGCATGCCGGCAAGTTGGGCCTGCGTGCGGACGCGGTCGGGCTGGCGGGGCAAAGCAGCGGTGGGCATTTGGCCATGCTGTCGGCGATGCGACCGGCCGATCCCCGCTACACCGCCGTCGCGTCGCCCGATGGCGTGAAGGTCGATGCGACGGTGCGGGCCGTGGTGATGCAATGGCCGGTGATCAACCCGCTGTCGCGGTATCGTAACGCGGTGCGTCTGCGTGACTCCGGTAACCCGCCCGCCTGGGTTGGCGATATTCCCGGCCGGCATGACCTTTACTGGAAGACCGAGGCGGCGATGGAGGAGGGTAACCCCATGCTGCTGCTGGAGCGCGGCGAAAAAGTGGCGCTGCCGCCGGCCTTGTGGATCCAGGGCAGGCCCGATCCGGTCCACGATTACCGCGACCCCGTGGGCACCTTCGACGGCAACGAGCCGGAGCGGTTTGCCCATGATTACCGCTCGGCCGGCGGTACTTTTGACCTGCTGTATGTCGATAACGCGACCCGCGGCGGTGCGGCCTCGCATGACCCGACGACGGCGTTCTTTTTGCGCCATCTGACCTGAATTCAAGCCCATTCCGACGGGTTGGCGGTGGCACTATTTGTGTCGCCGCCGCGGCGATCCGATCACCCTGTGCGCGGTGGGCGTAAGCGGTAACGCTTCAATTCCAGAAGGATCAGTGCCGCCGGGATCGTCGCTGCGATTCGAAAAGTCGTCTGGAAGGCGGTCAGGAACCCGTCCGCTCCGGCGGTTTGCAGGCTCTGGAAAATCAGCATCAGGACGGTGGCACCGGTGACGGTGCCGATGCTGCGGGTGGCCATTCCCAGTGCGCCGGCGACGCCTCGATTCCGGGCCGGGATGGCGGCGGTGACGATGTCGAAATAGGCGACCTGGAACAGGCCGAGGCCGACGCCCTGGATCGCCATCGACAATACCAGGATCGAAAAATCGGGACTGCTGCCGGACAAAGAGATGCCGAACAGGCCGGCGCCGCTGAGGGCGGTGCCGATCAGTGCGATCAGCCGCGGCTTGTGGCCTTTGGCCAGGCGTCCGGCCAGTGGCGCGGCGACGATCATGCCGGCCGGAGACACCGCCAGGATAAGTCCGGCCTCGGGCAGCGAAAGGCCCGGGATGCGGCCGAGGTAGAACGGCGCCAGCAGCATGATGCTGAACGCCGATAGGTTGACCAGGGCGTTGCTGATGTTGATGACGGTGAAGTCGGCATTTTTGAACAGGTCGAAGTCGATGATCGGTTTTGGCGTCCGGCGTTCCTGGCGGTAGAACAGGACGAACCCAACCACGGCGAGGGCGGCGAATACGGCGGCCTCGGCACCCTCTGACCGAAGCCGGTTCAGTGCCAGCAGCATGAAGCTGAGTGCCAGGGCGAGCAGGGCGCCCCCGGCTGCGTCGAAGCGTTCGGGGTCGCTGCGGGCTGAACGTGGCAGGGTCCAGGCCAGCAGGAACGCCGCGGCCGCGACGGGTGCCCGAAAGCTGAACACCGCGCTCCATCCGAAGCGTTCGACCAGCGATCCGAACACCGACGGACCGAGCGCGCTGCCGATGCCGAACATCAACATGTAGCGGGCGAGGATTTGGCTGCGCATGGCCTCGGGGAAGAGGCTGGTCGCCAGGGCCGGGCCGCAGGACAGGATCAGCCCGGCGCCGATGCCCTGGGCAACTCGGGCAGCGAGCAGAGCGGCGTAGGTTGGGGCGAGGGCGCAGGCGACGAATGCCAGGGTGCTGACGCCGGTGCCGAACAGGAAGACGCGGCGGTAGCCGACCATGTCGCCGATCCGGCCGAAGCTGAGCATCAAGGCGGTCTGCGTCAGCACGTAGGCGATGACGATCCACTGGATCATCGGGATCGGCAGGTCGAAGCGGGCGACGATGGCGGGAAAGTCGATGTTCACCGCGGAATCCAGCGGCACCACCAGCGTGCCGAGGCCGACGATCAGCAGCGGCCAGAGCGGCGATTTGGCCAAGCCTGTGGGGTCCGGCATCAATGTGCGCCGCGCGGCCCGTGCGTTGGGGGCGTTTTAATCAAGGTCGGTTGCATACAGGCCCTCACCCATTCGTTGGAGAAGAATAGACGTTTGCGGCCGGGTTCCTAGCCCGGGCGTTGCGGCACGATTGCGGGAACGTCAACGTGACAGGGGTGATCGGGCCGGGCGATCGCATTTAAGGTGCCACGGCTGGGCGTCGGTCGGCCTGGTGGCTCCCGGGCGCCGGCCATGGGCGTTCAAACTGATGAATGTACCGCGGATGAATGCCGAAAAACTCTGATGAGAGCCGATAAAGGCAGGCTGCCCACTCACTCGGCGTCAGCCTCCCGGTGGCGGTGGAGAAAGGGGGGCCGATCTGGGTTCATTAGCTTGTATCGGCGTGCATCCGCGGTGAATGCAGGAGTTTCAAACGCACGATCCGTCACACCGACCCCGCCATCGTAGTGTGCTAAACCGACGGCAGTTCACATGCGATGGCCCTGTTTGATCCGGGCGTGTTTCGGGTTTTCGCGCCCGCGTGCCGCCATCGCCTTGTTTTGAAGCCCGGTTCAGGTCGGGTTGGAATATATCGTGTGCAAGTCTGTTGGAACGTAATAATGCGGAGCAGCAATGCAGGTTATCGCGCCGGCCCCGGCATTTATTGGGCAGAGTCCCAAACACTCCGGTCCATGGGCTACACAGCCGCATCGGCTTGCGCGGACTCCAAATGAGTCACTGCTTTTAAAATTGAGATGCCCGGTTTGGTTAACAGGGGGACGCAGGGCAACCGTAAGCAGTGGCGTCATGGACGCACCGGCGCGGCCACAAGCGTTCGGGTCGTCAAAGCCGTCGCTTTGCGCCGATATGGGTGCGTGGTAGGAGCATGTTCCGGCATATCGTGGGCTATGGGCCATCGACGGTGGTGCCAGCCGCCGTATCGTTCTGTATGATTTACGTTTACACGCGGCTGCTCACGCCCGCGGCGTATGGCAGTTTCAGCCTGGTTTTCTCAGCGATACTTGTCATTCAGACGTCGTTGTTTTTTGCCATCCCCGTAGCGCTCACGCGGTTCTACCCGGAAGCGTTGTCGCAGGACCGGCGGGAGGCGTTCCTGAGTGCGTGCTACACGCTTTTCTACGGTCTTGGTTTCCTGCTCTTGCTGCTGATTGGATCGGCGAGCGTGTTCGCCAACCTCCATGAGCCGGTGTTATGGGCTTTATCGGCCCTGGTTTTGGTCGCGCGATCAGCGGTCGTTCTCAACCAATCGGTCAACCGCATCAGTTTTCAGACGCGCCGGTTCAACGTGATCGAGTGCGCTCATGCCATGCTCGGTTTCGGGTTCGGCACCGTGTTCATCTATTGGCTGGGAGGTTCGGCGGAGGCTGTCATTCTTGGTCTTTTGTTGGCGGCCTTGCTGTGCCTGTTGGCCGACGTGCCATTGTTGCTGATGCCGTTCCGGTTCGGGTGGAAAAGGATCGAACGCGCCACCATCGTTCAATTGGTAAAATTTTCCCTGCCATTGATCGTCGTGGATATCACGGTTTGCCTTTTGACGCTTTCGGACCGGTTTCTGCTGGAGGCACTGGGCGGCGTGGCATCCCTGGGCATCTACACGGTCGCCTATAATCTGGTCGAACGGCCGACCACTCTGATCAGCACGGCCATAACCACGGCGACGTTTCCGATTGCGGTACAGGTTCTGCATGACAGGGGGCGGAGTGCCGGCCGGCGGCAGGCCGGCACCAACGCGGGCATTCTGTTGGCGCTGACAATTCCGGCCTGCGTGGGCCTGGCGCTCACCGCCCCTTACATGGCGGCGGTCATGATCGGCGAGGATTTTCGGAGCGGTGTGGCGGCGTTGATCCCCGTTTTGTGCGCCGTCGCTTTGTTCCGCAGCATGTCGCTCCATATCATCGATCATGCGTTTCTGTTCGCCGGCCGGCCAAGTCTGGCACTCTGGGCCTACGGGCCAGCGGCAGCGGCGAATATCGCGCTGAATATCGTGCTTATACCGCGATATGGCATGTTTGGTGCCGCGTGGGCTGGTCTGGTGTGTCAGGCCGGGGCCGTTGTGATCGGTTGGAGCCTGAGCCGGCGTGCTTTTCCAATCGCATTGCCAATCATCGACCTCGTCAAGATCATTGCGGCTGTCATTCCAATGGCTCTTTTCCTGAGCCATGTGACATTCGCATTGTCCTGGACCGGCCTGTTGGAGGCCGTCGTTTCCGGCGCCCTGGTATTCGCGGCATCGGCTGCCGTGCTCAATATCGGCGGTATCAGAGTGGCGACATTGAAATATTTGCCGGCCGCCATTCAGAACGACGCGACGCGATAGAGGCCCAGCCCGGTATCGAATGGCTTATCAGGCGACCATGCACACCGGTGCACGAGCTTCGAAGGCGTCCGCGAACCGGGTGCAAACTTCGCGCGCGTCGGTTTCATCGACATCATCCACCCGCAGAAACAACTGGTCGGTCAATCGCTCGTAAAGACCCTCACCGTTTCGGCAATAGAAACGCGTGCCGGGAACCGGTTGCCACACATCGTTCATGATTGTCCCTCCTGGTCGTCGCCCCGTGGTCAACGCTGTTTAAGCGCAAAGAGGCGTTCGTCGCTCCGGAAGCGTTTCGGGCAAAGGTCGCGTTTTGTCAAGATAAGGCCAGCGCAAAATGAGACAAATTTACCATGGAACAGTCGTTTGCACACAAACGTAGTCAACAATTCGTGATATCAGCCTGTTTTATGTGCCACGGCGCTGCAAGAGCGCCGGACGCATCCCGGTCGGCATTGGTGCCGAGCGATGCCTC
>JAYUEJ010000142.1:0-2302 GCA_043739265.1 Rhodopila sp.
GCCGCCGGCCGGCGTTAACGGACTGAGGTCGCGGAAGATCCATGGTATCGGAGGAATGACAGATGGAACTGCAAGGACAAGTCGCGATCGCGACCCGAGTCCAGCATGGCCGTGACAAATCATGGGGCCTCGCCATGCTCGCTCCCAAGCGGTCGCTGCGCGTGGCTCCGGTCCCGCCGAAGACGGCGGATTTGACACGGCCAGGCGCGGCCGCCGGGGCGATGGCAGGTCGGGACGAAGGAACAGATGTGGGCACGCATCCTGCCTGGCCGACATGATCACCGACCGCTTACAGTCGGTCACCCAATGGTGGGTGAGACCGAAAACGCCCCGCACACAGAAATTCGGACACTCCCGATTTCATCGCTGCTGCACAGGAGAAGTGGCCTTGTCACAAATGAAATCTCGAGCCGATTTCATCTTGCGCTTTGCAGCGTCAATGCTTTCCAGTAAGGCGCTTGTCTCTTTCATTGTCTCAGCGGGTATGATTAGCCCATCTTATTCACCGCTCTTCCAGAGTATGATCTGATTTCATTATATTTGATCTATCATAACAAAATGGACATGCCTCCACCGCTGCTGGCTAAACCGCGTTTCAGACCGTATCTGGCAGGCGTAAGGGGTTGATCGGCAGGGGTTCGTCGGGGCACACACCCCCCCGTTCACGTCGGGCGCGGGATCAACACCCTGACCAACTCCCGGAACAACGCCGCATCCGGGCAATTCGCGGCAAACGCCAGCCTGACCCGGGTTGCCGTCTCGTGCACCCGCACCGCGATCTTCAGCAACCGCAGCCGGATGGTGGAGAACTCCCCGCTGGCCAAGGGTTCGCTTGCCGGGATGGCGTCGCGGATGGTCCGCACCAGCCAGTAAGCCGCGGTGTGCAGGATCAGCCGCATCTGGTTGGCGAGCGGGGAGCGGCAACTGGTGCGATCCGAGGCCAACTGGCTTTTGTGCCGCTTGATCAGGTTCTCGGCTTGGCCCCGAGCGCAATAGATCCTCTCGTAGAGATGCTTCGCACCGCCCCACTTCAGGTTGGTCACGACATAACGGACATCGGCGCCTTTCGGCGTCGCCTCGAGCCGCGCCACGACACGACGCTGACAGGCCCAGGATTTCGCGGCGTAGCGGGTGACGGCGAATTTACGCACCTTGTCCAACTGCCGGACCGCACGCTGGATGCAGCATTGGTGGAGTTGGGGGAAGATTTGCGCCGCCAGGACCGAATTCGAGCCGAACCCGAAGATGTAGTCTACATTGTTGTTTTCGCACCACTCCATGGCCTCGATCCGGCCATAGTGGCTATCCCCGCGGATGAGAATGCGCGTCTTGGACCAGTGCTTCCGTATCTGCCGCACCAATCGGCGCAGATGCCCCCTGACCTCCTTGCCCCCAGGGGTTTTGCCCGGACGCAGGATGGTCGTCACGCAATGCCCGGTATCGGCGTCATAGATATGGATGGGCGCGAAACACCGCTCGTCCTGATGGGCGTTGAAAAACGACATCTGCTGGTGGCCGTGCACGATGTCGGCCGTGTCGTCGATATCGAGGACGATGGATTTCGGCGCCTTGGGGTAACTCCGGCACCACAAATCCACCATGCCCCGCGAGATACGGATCAAATCGCGCAGATCGGGCGTGTTCTCCAGCCGCGAGATCGTCGGTTGCGAGGCAAGGTCGGTGCCGCTCTGCGGCAGCCGCCCGCAGGCCATTTTGAATGCCGGGTCGCTGCGCAGGGTGTCGAGGTCGTTGCCATCGGGGTAGCCGCAAGCAATGGCATAGATGCGTTCGCGCAGGATATCGGACATCGGATGAGTGATCTGCGCCGGGTCCCTGGCGTCCGGAAACAGCGCCGCCAGCCGCTCGATCAGATCAAGGCGCTTGTCGGCCCCGGCCAGCAGGAAGACCCCGCCGTCCGAACTGATTGCACCACCGTCGAACGTCGCGGTGACCTTTTTCTTGCACAGACTTGGCAGGGTGAACGGGAAAAGCGTATCGTCATCGGCGGCGGGCATGGCAGATTCTGTCCGGAGCTGGAGAGTGGCGTAAGCACCCAATCTCTAAGCGATTCCAGATGGTTGTACCATGCTCGTTTTTGAATCCCTGCTATGCGATGAATAAGATGGGCTAATTTCGGACACCGCCCCAAGTGGCTTGCTCTGCCAACCCGCCTTCACAGCATCCCCCGAATCTGTTCGAGGATGCCTGCACTCTCCACATCAAGCGCCGCGATCTCGGCCAGAATATCCCGCGGGTCGCGCAGCGCCTCTTCCTCCGCCTTGTTGGGGTTTCGCACGGACAG
>JAYUEJ010000143.1:0-2302 GCA_043739265.1 Rhodopila sp.
AGAGAACAGCCACGGCCACGGCGCCACCGCCAGAATGGCAGACGCGACCGACGGCCCCAGCGCCGAGGCGATCGACCCCACCGTGGCGTTCAACCCGACACCCCGGCCCAGCCACCGGCGCGGATAGATGAAGCGAATCAGCGCGCTGTTGACGCTCATGATCCCCGCCGCGCCCAGACCCTGCACCATGCGCGCGACGATCAGAGTCGGCAGCGACGATGACAACGCGCAGAAGAAAGAGGCGATCGTGAATACCACCAGCCCGATCTGGTAAACGCGCCGGTAGCCGTAGATCTCCCCCAGCGACGCCATCGGCAGCAAGGAGACGGTGACCGCGAGCTGATAGGCGTTCACCACCCAGATCGAATTCGCCGGGGAGGTATGGACCTCATGCGCGATCGTGGGCAACGCGACATTGGCGATGCCGCCGCCCAGCACAGCCAGGGTCAGCCCCAGCCCGATGGTCAGGATCGCCCACATGCGCTGCGGCATCGGTATGCCGTCCGGGGTGGCGATCGCGGGTTGGGTGACGGACATCAAAGAGGGAGGCTTTGCCACACAGCCTCGACCGGCAGATCGGCCAAACGCGGACTCTGCAAAACCCGGGTCCACCGGCCCCCGGGTGCGCAAAGCGACGGATCGGAGTCATCGGAAAACAGGGTGACGGCCGCACATCCGGCGACGGCGATCAAATGCATCGGTCCGGTGTCGTTGCCGACGGCGAACCGGGCCGCGCGCGCCAGATCCGCCAGGTCGCCGAAACTGGTCTGGCCGATCAGGTCGATCGCACCCGGAATGCCGGCGGCCAACGGCTTCTCGGCGCCGGCCCCCAGGATCACCGACGCGATCCCGCGTTCGCCCAGCCGTTCGGCAAGGGCCTGATAGTGTGCCGCCGGCCACCGTTTGGCCAGCCGGTCAGGCGAACTGCCGGGGACCAGCAAGGCAAAATTGACGGGCAACCCGAACCGCGCGATGTCGCCGGTGCTCCACGACAGGTCGGGCGGCGGAAACACGGTTATGCCGGCCTGACGCAACTGCCCAAGCTGGCGTTCGGCATCATGCATGCCGTTGCGTTCAGGCTGACGATCCGGCAGCGAGCACCCGTATGCGATACCGGACCAGTCCGGCCGGTGCTTGGCGGGAAACAGCCGGTAGTAGCGTGACGACCGCATCGAGGTTTGCAGGTCGTAAACCCGGCTGAACCGGCCAGCCGCGAGCGTCCGGCCCAATCGGTGCAGCGCCCGAACGTCCCACCAGGCAGGGCGGGGATCGACCAGGACCTCATCGAACCAGGGAAAGGTTCGCAGCCAATCGGCGTAGGGCGCGCTTGTCAGCACGCTGATCCGCGCGCCCGCGTGGTGCCGGCGGATCGCCGCGAAGGCGGACAGCGAGAGGACGATATTGCCGAATGCACCCAGCTTGACGATCAGGATGTTCGGCTGGACCGTTTTCGTCGAGGGCAGGGAATGTGATGTCGTTTGTTCACGCCGATCCATGACGCTCCGTATCAGCGTGGCGGCCAGCCGGCAACGGTCGGACCGGCTGTCCCCGGGACAATCGACGATGGTTCGGCCCCCGCTTTCAGGCCCCCCGATCAGCCTGGCCCCCGATCAGCCTCGCCGCGTCGCCACGTATAGCCACTCCATCGGCAACAAGCCGAACGTCACTTCCTGCGCCGGGGTCACGCGGAAGGTTTCGACCTCAAACCCCGCGTCACGCAGGCGGTCGGCGAAATCGAGGCCATAATACCGCCGGTGATCCGGGGCATTGAAATGCGCCGCCCGAACCAGGGGATCGGTAATCGCCGGATCTTCATAGGTCTGTTGCCGTGTCGGGTTGATCGGCACGGTCAGCAGCGCGGTCCCACTGGGCCGCAGGACGCGGAACAGCTCCCGCATCGCCTGCCGGTCGTCGTCGATATGTTCCAGGACATGATTGGCGATGACCACGTCATAGGTCTCGGCCGCCATCGGCAGGCGCGTAATATCGACCTGATGCGTGACGCCGCGCTGCCTTAGGTCCGCGGTTTCGTAACCCGGGTTGTCGCGCAACGCCTGGCGCAGTGCCTTTTCGGGGGCGAAGTGCAGGATGCGTTTCCCGTGCAGCCGGTTTTGTCCGCCCTCGGTCGCCCACATCCACAACAGCCGGTGGCGTTCCCGGCTGCCGCAATGGGCGCAACGGGCGTCCCACCGCGGCGGATGGCCGACGGCGATCATGACACCGGTGTGGTCGCAGATCGGGCAGACCCGCGACAGCTTGCCGCCGGCGAACTGGTGGCGGTCGCGCAGCCAGGCGCCGGCCA
>JAYUEJ010000144.1:0-6949 GCA_043739265.1 Rhodopila sp.
ACGATCCCAATCAGCGTCGCCACCATGATCGTGCCATAGAATGCGCGCGCATCCAGCGGCCGGCGGTCTAGGCCGGTCGGCCAGTCCAGTGCCTCCCCCAGCGCATAGGCGCAAGACCCGGCCAAAACCGGGATCGCCAGCAGCCCAATCCCGATGATACCGGCGGCGAACAGGGCGAACGTGAACACCCCGGCGATCGGCCGCAGCGCCTCCGCCGCCTGGGCCGAGGTCTGGATATTGGTGATCCCGTGCGCATTCAGCGTCGCCGCCGTCGTGATGATGATGAACAGGCTGATGATGTTGGAGTATCCCATCCCGACATACGTATCCAACCGGATGCGGCCGATTTGCGCCGCCGCCTGCTCCGGTGCGTCCAGCAAAGGTTGAGCATGCGGATCGATCCGCTCATCCTCGGCTTCCTGCGACGACTGCCAAAAGAAGCAATACGGCGTGATCGTGGTGCCCAGCACGGCGACGATCGCCACGACGTAGTCGGTGTCCAGACGGAACGTCGGGATGAACGTATCGCGCGCCACCAGCCCCCACGGCGTGTCCACCACAAGCGCCGTCGCGACATAGGCCAGCAGGAACACCGAACTCCATTTCAGCAGCACGACATAGCGCTCGTAGCGGGAGAATGTTTCCAGCGCGACGCATCCGATCGCGAAGCCAATGACATACAAATGCGGCGGGCCGCCGATCAGCAGCGTCAGCGCGTCACCCATCGCCCCCAGATCAGCACCCAGGTTGATGATGTTGGCGACCAGCAGCAGCAAGACGATCGCCCGCAGCAATGGCTTCGAGTAATGCTGGCGGATATTCCCCGCGATCCCCTGCCCCGTGACCCGGCCGATCCGCCCGCTGATCTCCTGAATCGCCGCCATCAGTGGGAACGTGAACAACATGACCCAGCACATCGAGAAGCCGAATTGCGCGCCCGCCTGGGAGTATGTGGCAATACCGGAGGGATCGTCGTCGGACGCGCCGGTGATCAAGCCTGGCCCGAGCGCCGCCCACAACCCCTTGCCGGGGGGCTTTCCGGGCGCCCGGCGCAACGCGATCCGCGCGGCCAGCATGGGATGGTGGGAATGGCGGTGGCGATGGCGGCCGGAGCGCATGGGGAATGGGTCTTTCGCCTGAGAATCGTTCTGGCGTCGTGACTACCACACACAACCGGAGTTCGGCACACCTTCGCGAAGCGCCCGCCCGCGGGAACCTCCATGAATCGGGCGGACCCTCAGGCACCCGCATCAGGCATTGGTGATCCCGCCATCGACCGTGATCGTCTGCCCGGTGATATAGGACGCATCGGGCGAACACAGGAACCGGATAACCGAGGCGATCTCCGACGGCTTGCCGAAGCGTTTCAGCGGGATGTCCTGCCGGTACGCTTCACCGCGTTCAGCGATGATCGGCTCTGCCATCTTCGTTTCGATCAACCCCGGCGCGATGGCGTTCACCAGCACATCCGGTGCCAGTTTCCGCGACAGTGCTCGGGTCAGCCCAACGATCCCACCCTTGGCCGCGGCATACGGCACCCGATCCGCACTGCCGCGACGATACGCCACAGAACTGGTCAGCACGATCCGCGCCGGTTCGCGACGGTCAAACCGAGTCGAAAACGCAACGGCCATGTCGTAGGCATTCGTCAGATTGGCGGCGATCGCCCGGTTCCACACACCATGATCGTCGGGGTCGAGTTCATCCCGCTCGAACAGCCCAGCCAAATGCACCAGCGCATAGACCGGCGCGCCCGCCGCCTCGATCACCCGCGCACATTCCGCTGGCGTATCCAAAGCCGATGCGATCGTCGCCAGCCGCACGCGCCCGAGCAACGATTGCGCGCGTTCGAGTGCGGCTTCGTCGATGTCGGCCATGATGACGTGGCCGCCCTGGTCCATGAAGCCGCGCACCGTTTCTATACCGATACCGCCCGCGCCGCCGGTAACGACGATCCGTTTGCCGGTGAAGGTCGAAGACATGTCAGGCCACCAGCGAAGGATAATCCAGTGTCGCCATCACCTGCGCCCGCCGCATATACCGAGGCTCCCGCGGCATGTAATCGGCAATGGCATTATGCACCGTGCCGATATTGTCCCACATCAGCACGTCGCCGACCGCCCAGTGATGCGCGTACAGAAAATCCGCCCGTTCCTGATGGCGGAACAGATATTCCACGATCGTGTCGCTCTCCTGGCGGTCCATCCCGTCGATCCACATGGTATAACCGGGATTGGCATAAAGCACTTTGCGACCCGTCAACGGATGGATGCGCACCAGCGGCTGCGACACCGGGGGTTTCTTGCGCTTCTGTTCCTCGGTCAACGGCGACCGGCGGGACCCGGGACGCAGGCGCATCACCTCCCAGAACTTTTCGAAGTCATGCGTCGCGGTGCGGCCTTCGATCTTGTGTTTCACTTCGTCGGGCAATTCGTCATACGCCGCATGCATGTTGCGAAACTGGGTCTCGCCCACCGATTTTCCGTTGCGCATCGGCACTGCCTGCGCATGCAGCACGTTCGCCAGCGCGATGTCCTTGCTGTACGACATATCGGTGTGCCAGCCCTGGCCGGCATCGTTCAAGCCGACCGGCTTGCCGTCCGGATGCACCTGGTTGGACAGGATCATGACGTCGGGAAAGTCCGGCTCATGAAACATGTTGGCTACGTTCACCTCCAGATCGCCGAACCGGCGGGCGAAGGCGGCGAAGGCCGGAGTCGCGAACGTCTGGTTCGGGAAACACAGAACCCCATGCTGCCCCAGCGCCCGCAATACGGTGCGGAAGTCGCTGTCCGACAGCGGGTTCGCCAGATCCACGTTTTCGACCCGCGCACCAAGTGTCTGGCCGCTCGGGATTATGTCCATGATCGCGTTCTCCTTTTTTACGCCATTGTCATCGCCGGGAGCGTCGCCGCGCGCCTCGCAATGACACATGGGGTTGGTGGCATCGGCTGCTATGCCCCCGAAGCGGCCAGACGCACAACCGCCGCCACGACATCGTCCGGGTTTTCCCTGGACAGGAAGTGCCCCGCGCGGGGGATCAAGTGCCGTGTCATTTCGCCCGTGAACAGCCGGTCGCGGGGGATCGAAGCGGCCGGTGCGCCGACGCCGTCGTCCTGACCATGCAGAACGATCGTCGGCACGGCAATCGGCGGCAATACCGCGAGAGCCATTTCTATGGCGTCATAAGTCGGATCGCCGGGGGCGTTGCCATAACGATGCCGATAAGATTGAATCGTCACATCGACAAAGTCCGGATTGTCGAAACTTGCAGTGGTGGCCTGCAATGTCGCATCGTCGAACGTCCAGTTCGGCGACCACAGGCGCCACAAAATTCGCGCCAATTCTCCCCTATTGGCAGTCAACCCCGCTCGGCCGCGCTCAGTATGAAAATACCATTGATACCAGTAACGAAACTCTTGCTCGGCCGAACCGGGAAGCGCCGAGGCGGCGATGTCCTGGATGCCGTAGCCGGTGATCGCAACGAGGCCGGCCACCCGTTCCGGCCACAACGCCGACACCACGCAAGCCGCTCGGCCGCCCCAGTCGTAGCCAACCAGGATCGCGCGCGGGATCGACAACGCATCCATGAAATCCCGCACATCGGCGCCCAGTGCCGCTTGCTGGCCGCTGCGTGGCGTCGCGGAGTCCAGGAAACGCGTTGGCCCGAAACCCCTCAGCCACGGCACCAGCACGCGATAGCCGGCGGCGGCCAAAGGCGGTGCGACACCGTCATAGTCATGCACATCAGATGGCCAGCCGTGCAGCAAAATAACCGGCGGGCCGTCCGCCGAACCGGTTTCGAGATATCCGATCTCCAGGACCGGTGTGCGGATCGTCTTCATCGTTCTACCAACTCGCGAAAAAATTGACCCAATGTCATTGCCTCTCCGTCATGGCCCCCTGCGTTATGGCCGCCCTTCGTTATGGCCCGGGCGGGTCTGAACCATCGAACGCACGGTGCCTGAGGCAGTGAAGCGTGGTTTCAACGCTGCTTAGTAAGCCAGAAAGCCACCATCGACCGGCAAAGTCACACCGGTGATATATCGCGCCAGATCGGACGCCAGGAACACCGCCGGCCCGGCGATATCCGCCGGCTCCCCCAGCCGCCCGAGCGGGATACGTTGCGAAAAATTCGCCATGTAGTCGGGGTCTTGACGCGCCGTCGCGTTCAACGGGGTGGCGATCAGTCCGGGACCGATAGCATTGACCCGCACCCCTTGCGGCGACAACTCGATCGCCAGCGCCTTGGTCAACGCCCGCACGCCACCCTTCGATGTGGTATATGCAGCGGAGTTCGGCAGCGCCACGAACGACTGGATCGACCCGATGTTGATGATACATCCTTTGGTCGCCTTCAACTGGTCCAGGAACGCGGTGACCATATTGTAGGGACCGTCCAGGTTGACCGCCATCGTCGCATCCCAGTCGGCCCGCGCGCTGTTCGCCTCCAGTTTGCCGCGCCGGATGATGCCGGCGTTGTTCACCAGGATGGAGATCGGGCCAACCATCGCCGCCAACGCATCGCACGCCGTTCGGTTCGACACGTCCAGCACGTAGTGGTCGCCGCCGATGGCAGCCGCGACTCGCGCCGCGCCTGCCTCATTCACGTCGGCCACGATCACCTGCGCACCGTGCTCCGCCATGGCACGAGCGATGCCCTCACCGATGCCGGACCCGCCGCCGGTGACCAGCGCCAACTTGCCCGCGAGCAGCATCTCAGCGCACCAGACTGTTGGTGACGGCGCCGCCCGTGGCGGTTCGCCCGCCATCGACGACATATTGCGCGCCCGTGATGTTCGACGCGAGGTCGGAGGACAGGAAGATCACCAGATTGGCGACTTCCTCGGCGGTGCCGTAGCGGCCGATGGGGATGTTGGCCTGGTAGCGGGTGCCGACGGCGTTCGGGTCGTCCGGGTTCAGCATCGATTCCAGGGAATGGATCATTCTCGTATCGATCGGGCCGGGGCAAACGCAGTTCACCCGCACGCCGGATCGTCCGACCTCTCCGGCCGCCGTCTTGGTCAACCCGATGACGGCATGCTTGGAGGCGACATACGCCGACATCCCTGGTGAGGCGACCAAACCGGCCACCGAGGCGGTATTCACCACCGAGCCACGGCCCTGTTTTATCATCACGGGCAAGACATGACGCATACCGAGGAACACGCCCTTGACGTTCACCGCCATCACACGGTCGAACATATCTTCATCGTATTCATGTGTCGGCGCAACGGTGCCTTCGATGCCGGCGTTGTTGTGAAAACAATCGATCGAGCCGTATTTTTCCAGCGTCAGCTTCACGTAGTTCCGCACATCGGCTGATTGAGTGACATCGGCGGCGACAAAATGCGCCTCCCCACCCTGCTGGCGCAGGATGCCGGCGGTGGCCTCTCCGGCTGCCTGATCGCGGTCCACAATGACCACTTTGGCGCCCCGGCTGGCGAAACCGAGCGCCGTCGCACGGCCGATGCCGTTGCCCGCACCGGTGATCAGGGCGACTTTTCCTTGGAAGTTCATCGTTTCCTCGCTTGGTTAATTGGCCTTATGAGGAAGACTAGACCATCTGAGGGCAGACGGGAATTGCCCGGGCCAATGCGACACCAGGGAGCCATCATCGGACTTTCATCGCCGTGACGGGGAGGCTATCATCGGCCTTCAATGCAAAACAAGTTCGGCAAGCTTCAAACAGTGACCCTGAAGGGATACAAATCGATCCGTTCGATCGATGGGTTGGCGTTGCACGACCTGAACATCGTCATCGGCCCCAACGGCGCCGGAAAGAGCAACTTCGTCAGCCTATTTCAGTTCCTGGCTCGGCTCGCCCGCGAAGAACTTCAGGATTATATCGTCAAACAAGGTGGTTTGGAGAAGATTCTGCACTTTGGTCCGCGGGTGACCGATAAGTTGGTGGTAGCTTTCGAGTTCGACGCCAACGAGTACAAAGCGATCCTGGAACCAACGTCTGAAGGAACGCTCGTTTTCCACTTCGAGTCGTGTTCTTACAGGCGCGCGATTCAGCCTATAACCATCGCCCACCAAACCGAAACTCAGCTTCGCCGAACTAAAAGCGCCGGCCGGATTCCGCCTTACATAACCGATGCGATTGCGAACTGGCGCGTCTATCATTTCCACGACACCTCGACCTTCGGCCCCCTGCGGCGCAGCGCTCCACTGACGGAACCAGAACAACTCGCCGGCGACGGCGGCAATCTGCCGGCCTTCCTGTATTTCCTCCAAGAGCAGCACCCCTCGACATTTGGGATGCTGCTGGACACCATCCGACAGATATCGCCCTTTCTGGGCACCTTCGTGCTTCGGCCGGAAGCCTTGAACAAGGATCTGATCCGACTACGCTGGCGGCATGTCGGACGTGATGAGGTTTTCGATGTCAGCGACCTGTCGGATGGAACCCTGCGGTTTATCGCCCTCTCGGCGTTGCTTTTGCAGCCTGATCCCCCATCCACGATCGTGCTGGACGAACCGGAGTTGGGCCTGCATCCGGCCGCGATCAGCCAACTCGCTGCTTTGATGCATCAAGCGGCGCCAAACGTTCAGATCATCGCCGCGACACAATCGTCTTCCCTCGCCAACCATTTCGGCTGGGCGGATTTTATCGTGGTCGATCGGGACCAAGACGCGTCGCGCTTCCGCCGCCTCACGGAAGATGAAGTGAGGCCGTGGATGGACGATTTCGAGATGGGCGAAATCTGGGAAAAGAACCTCGTTGGCGGCCGGCCGTGAGCGTCCGCCTCGGAATTTCGGTTGAGGGACAAACGGAAGAACGCTTCGTCAAGGACCTACTGGCACCGTATTTGGTCCGATTCGGCGTGCATGCCACGCCGCGCAACCTTAATGCCTATGTTCAGATTTACGAATTCGAAGGGCTGCTTCTGTCCGACCCCGCGATCGCTGCTGGATATTTCGAAGCGCCCGAGATGGAACCTCT
>JAYUEJ010000145.1:0-6948 GCA_043739265.1 Rhodopila sp.
ATCTCGGAAAACCAGCGGGCTGCCCCGCCGACGGCGCCGACGATCATGCCGATCAGGCTGGCTGTCAGTTCAGGTGTCGCTGTCATACGCAGGTCCCCGCGAAATGCGGCCGATCCAGGCCCGTTAAAGCAACGCAATGTCGCGGGCTCCGACAGCGATCGGTCGATGGATCGGCGCATCGGCGAACCGGCGATACCGGACGCGTCGGCGTTTGGCGCCATTGGCGGAAAAAATTGGCGATCGGATACACCCATTGTATTGTACTTTGCGTTGGAAACTGCGGATGGGCGGACCCGATCAGGGGCTTGCCTTTCACCGGAATGTGGCGAAGGTTGCTCGCGTGTGGGATCAGCCTTATCTGGAGACATGCTGCCGTGCGGCGCTGCATCGGCTGCATTTGTGCGGTTCGGCCGGTCGCCCGCCCGGCTTGATGGACGATCCGTGCCAACGCCGGCTCGGCGCAATGGGGCTGTGCCAAATAACGACGGATGGTCGTTTCATCATCACCCCGGTCGGCCGGCAGCGCCACGCGACGGAGATTCTGAAGCAAACCCCGGCATCGATCCAGCCGGCCGGACGTTGATCTAAGACAGTGGCGCCGTGACTACGGTTTCGACGTCGGCCAGCGTTACCACCAGGATGCGCGCGCCATCGGCGGCGGTAATCATGATCAGGTCACCGGCCGTCAGCATATCACTGGCGTCGGCCAAATAGTTCCCGCCGCTGACGGACTCCAGCCGGTCTTTGCCGGACTTGTAATGCCAGAGGGTGAAACCGTTTGCATACGCAAGGACCGATAGGTTGCGAATGGCGAATGCCATGACGGCGTTCCTTCCATAAAAAAAGCCGCTTACCCCGAGGGCAGCGGCTTAACAGGCTTGCGGGAGAGGAGAAGGTCAGCAGGCGCAACTCGCCCGTTGACCAGGGAACATTACGAGAATACCGGGATCAATGTCAACGATATTTTTCCTATTATCACCAAATTAGGCCACAATACCCTTGGCCCGAAGGGGCCATTCCAGGCGCTCAAGCGCCTCGGACCATAGCGTGTGGTCGTGGCGTTCGAGTGCGACCAACGGGCTTGGGGCGATCTGGCGCTCGCCCCAGATCCGCAGTACGCGGGCGTGTGCGAGCTCGATCCGCCGTTGCCGGTACAGTCGGTCCAGGCATTTGACCACATCGTCGGGATCGCACGGCCGGCTCACCCGGCCTTTGTTGGCGGTGTAACGAGCGCCTTCGCGTCGAGCGATGAGCGCCGCCATCGTCCACAGCCACGCCGCCTCGGCCCGGTCGAATGGTTCGCATCGCGGACCCGGCCCGAACGGGTCACTGCTGGCGTTTGGGGTGGTTCTGCTGGCGAGACGACTGGCGGCGAGGGGCATGACGAGGTTCCTGAATGGATTTTCCACGCGAGTGGAGGTTCTTTTATATAACCATAGGTTGCATGCGATTGCAAGAAATTTGGTTGTTTTTCCTATTCCATTCAGCACCAATTCCTAGGATAATGGTCCAATACCGAGTCGCCGCAACGGATCGCCGTCCGGCCGACCTCGGACGGGTCGCACAACAGGAGCCGCAGCGATGAAACATGAAGATGTCTGGCGCGCCATCGATACACTGGCCGCCGAAAACGGCTTGTCCGCGTCCGGTCTGGCGAAGCGGTCCGGACTGGATTCGACGACATTCAACCGGTCCAAACGGCGCATGCCGGACGGACGCAACCGCTGGCCCAGCACGGAAAGCGTGTCGAAGGTGCTGAACGCGACGGGGGCCTCACTGGAAAGCTTCACCGCTTTGGTGTCCGGCGCGCGCGCCCTTGCCAGCAGCGCCGCCGGCCGCGGCGTCGTGCGCCGGGTGCCGTTGATCGGCCTGGCCCAGGCGGGCGGGGAGGGTTACTTCGACGATGGCGGCTACCCGGTGGGCGGAAGCTGGGATGAAGTCAGCCTGCCCGAGATCGCCGACCCCAACGCCTACGCCCTGGAGATCAGCGGTGACTCGATGGAACCGGTGTTCCGTGATGGCGACCTCGTCATCGTCTCACCGTCCGCGCCGATCCGCCGCGGCGACCGCGTGGTGGTCCGCACCGCGGGTGGCCAGGTAATGGCCAAGCAGTTGGCGCGCCGCTCCGCTCGGCGTGTCGATCTGAAGAGCCTGAACCCGGAGCATCCCGACTACAGTTTCGATCTGACCGACGTGACCTGGATCCATCGCATCGTCTGGGCCAGTCAATAAAGCAAATCCAGTCTGGTTCCCTGGCGATTTCCTTTGACGAGGGGACCGGCCCGGGAGCCAGATAGAGGGGCATCAAATCGTTTGCTGGAGGGCTGCTCCGATGGGTCGGATCGCCTTGGCTTCTATCGCTGCGCTGCTGCTGACCGGGCTGACGGCCCCGCCCGCCCGAGCGGAAGACGTCGATGTCGCGTTGGTGCTGGTCACCGACGTGTCTCGCAGCATCGACGACACCGAGTTCCGGTTGGAGAAGGACGGTTACGCCAGCGCCTTTACCAGCCAGAAAGTCCTGAACGCCATTCGGGGCGGATCGACCGGCAAAATCGCCGTCGCCTACCTGGAGTTCGCCAGTAGTTTTGAGGTCCGCACAGTGCTGGAGTGGACCGTGATCGGCGACCAGGCCTCGGCGCGGGCATTCGTCGATCGGCTGTCAGCCGAACCACGGTCCTTCTGGGGCCGCACCGCCATCAGCGCCGGCGTCGATCAGGCGGTGCAATTGTTGGCGGAAGCCGGCGTCAACGCGACCCGGCGTGTGATCGACGTTTGCGGCGACGGCACCAACAACGCCGGCCGGGACATCGCGGACGCTCGGGATGACGCGGTGAAGGCCGGCATCACCATCAACGGGTTGGCGATCATCAACGACCATCCGGTGTCCTGGACCTTCGCGCATGTGCAGCCGCCGGGCGGGCTGGCACATTACTACCGGGAAAGCGTCACCGGCGGACCCGGTAGTTTCGTTCTGGAAGTGCATGACTTTGCCTCGTTCGGTGAGGCGATGACGCGCAAGCTGGTCGAGGAGATCGCAGCGGGACGGCCGCATGCGATTTTCGCGTCCGGGCCATAGAGGGGACATCAATGGGTTTGATGATCAATGGCGTGTGGCAGGAACACGAGTCCGACGCGCCCAGGGACGGGACGTTCGAGCGCCGCGACACGGCCTTTCGAAATTGGATCACGCCGGATGGGCGGCCGGGGCCAACCGGGCAGGACGGATTTCGCGCCATGGCGGGGCGTTATCATCTCTACGTTTCGCTGGCGTGCCCATGGGCGCACCGCACGCTGATCATGCGGGCGCTGAAGGGACTGCAGGACATCATTCCGGTTTCAGTAACGCATTGGCTGATGCAGGAACACGGCTGGACCTTCGCCCCGGGCGCCGGCGTGGTCCCCGACCCGCTGTACAACAGCCGCTTTGTCCACGAGCTGTATGCGCGTGCGGTCGATGATTACTCCGGCCGGGCGTCGGTGCCGGTCCTGTGGGACCAACATACCCAGAGCATCGTCAATAATGAATCCGCCGATATCATCCGCATGCTGGGTTCGGCGTTCGATCATGCCGGCGCCAGACCGGGGGATTTCTATCCGGTGCCGTTGCATGCGGAGATCGATGCAATCAATCGGCGGGTTTACGACACGGTCAACAACGGGGTTTACAAGGCCGGGTTCGCCACCACTCAGACGGCTTACGAAGCCGCGGTGACACCGCTGTTCGAAACCCTGGACTGGTTGGACGACCGGTTGTCGCAGGCTCGCTATTTATGCGGTGACGGGATAACGGAGGCGGATATACGACTGTTTACCACGCTGGTCCGTTTCGATTCCGTCTATCATGGTCATTTCAAGTGCAACGTCCGGCGGATTACCGATTATGCCAATCTCTGGCCCTATGCGCGCGACATCTTCCAGCTTCCCGGTGTCGCCGAGACGGTCGATTTCGACCATATCAAACGGCATTATTACATGAGCCACCGCCGCATCAATCCGACCGGGATCGTTCCGTTGGGGCCGGCCTTGGATTTTGAGGCTGCCGCGGATCGCGGCCGCGGCGTGGACAAGCTGATCGTGTTTTAATGGACCGGTTTTAAATCGCCCCTGCCCGCTTCAGTTCCTCCACGTCCAATCCCAGCCAACCGCCGTACACATCGCGATTGTGCTGCCCCAGCGACGGGCTGGGGATTGGTTCGACGCGATCGGACCCGTGCAGCCGCAACGGCGAGTTCGGAACGACGATGGAACCGAGCGACGGATGCTCGATGCGCTGGAGCATCCCGCGTTCGTGCATGTGCGGATCGTTCATCACCTCCACCGCGTTGCGCACCGCGGCGACGGGGATCTTGTAGCGTTTCGCCGCCGCGACGACGTCCTGTTTGCCGAGGCCGACGGTCCAGGCGCTGACCAATGCTTCGGTCGCTTCCATGTTCTCGGTTCGCGCGCTGTTCGTGTTGAACCGAGGATCGTCCAGCAGATCGGCGCGGCCCATGGCCCGCAGCAGGTTCTGCCAATGGCCCTCGGTGACGACGTGGACGGCAACCCAGCCATCGTTGGTCTGGAACGCGTTGTAGGGGGCGCTCGACAATCCCGCCTGCCGGTTGCCGGCGCGCGGCGGCACCTTGCCGGTCCGCACATGGTAGTCGTAGCTGGAGGCGAGCGTCGGATACACCGTCTCTTGCATCGCCACTTCCACCAACTGCCCCTGCCCGGTCGTGGTTCGTTGCAGCAGCGCGGTCATGACCGCCGCATAAAGATGGATGCCGCCCATGAAATCGACCAGCGTCGGGCCGGCTTTCATCGGCGGTCCATCGGGATCGCCGGTTACGCTCATGATACCGGAGGCAGCCTGGATGGTGAAATCCATCGCCAGATTGTCGCGATCCGGCCCGCTGATACCGAAACCGGTTCCGGTCGCATAAACCAGCCGCGGATTGATGTGCTTCAGCACATCGTAGCCGACGCCGAGCCCATCCAGCGTGCCGGGAGAAAAATTCTCCAGCAGCACGTCGGCTTTGGCGACCATCCGCTTCAGCAGGTCTTTGCCGGCGGCGGATTTCAGGTTCAGCGTCACGGCGCGTTTGTTGGCATTCAGCATGGCCATCGGCAGCGTGGTGTCGCCGCCGGTCGCGATCACCCGCCGGCGCAACGGTTCGCCGCCCGGCGGTTCGATCTTGATGACGTCTGCTCCGGCCTTGGCCATCAGCATGGTGGCGTAGGGACCTTGGAAAATCTGGCCGAAATCCAGGACGGTGATACCCGCCAAGGGGGTCGTCATCGGGTGAACCTCATGTCGAAATGGCGTCGGCAACGACCATAGGGGGGCGCGGAGCAGATGGCGACCGTAGCCGGCCGCTCGTCACGGATCGGGGTCGTGCATCGCTCGTTCCGATTTGACCGCTGTAATCCTTTTATCTCAACACGCATTGACTTTTACACATGTAAACATCGGCAGCCAGTCGGTCGCATCACGGGTTGGTTTTATTTACCAAAATTTTTATTATAATCAACGAGTAAACGACGGAACAATTGCGTTATGGCGTTGTATCCAGAAGTAGTCGTGTCCGGATACTCCTTACGATCTTTTAAGGCGTGGTCTATAATCGCCAAAAGACACTCGAAATCCCAGCTATAAAGTCCGATGGGTCGGGTACCACGGTAATTCTCGATTCGTGTATCGAGACCATGGGCATCGGACATCAGCCACGTCAGGCGACTGAGTTCCGTGAGTTCCTCCCCGGCAATTACTACAGAGACCTTCTGGTCTTTTGATCCTGGCTTGATCACAGGAGGCCCTTATAAGGAAAAATGTTCATGCCGTGAACCATGGAACTCGAAGGCATTGTGGATTCCCGTCCAATAACCGGCATTGTCATCTGCGATATAGATGATCCCGCGCCCCCGGAGAACAGCAAAAACGCGCCGCCTCGGTACAATCGGATTAAGGCGACAGGGACAGGGGCTTTGCCCCTTAAACCCCATCAAAGGCCGAGCCTTTGAAATCCATTCATTTGGGTTTGAGGGTAAAGGGGGCCTTCACCCCCAAATCTTAAAAAGCCGGTTCCAAGTGCTCTGCCCTTGGCGGGTCAAGGGCAGAGCCCTGGTCTTCGTCCAACTCGTCACACCGTCAGCCGGCTGAAACTCACGACTGCCGCCACCGCCGCCGCAACCGCCGCGATCACCAGCGCCACCGTCGTGCCGTTCGCCGGAAACGCCGTGAACACCAGCGCCACCATCGCCGCGCCGATCGACTGCCCAAACAACCGGGCGGTCGCCTGCATCCCACTCGCTCCACCAGTCCGCACCGGTGGCGCCGACGTTATAATCGCTCGGTTGTTCGGCGTATTGAAAAACCCGAATCCGACGCCGCACACCGTCATCCGCCAAACGATATCGACCGTGGTGGGATGGTCCGGCAGCATACTCATCAGAAACAAACCCAGCGCCATGACCGCCATGCCCGCTCCGCCAAGCAGACCGGCCGAGTAACGATCCGCCAGCCGGCCGATGAACGGCGCCAGCACCGCGACCACCAGGGGCCATGGCGTCATCAGCAGGCCGGTCATGACCTGATCCATCTCAAACCGGTGCTGGAACAAGAATGGCATCGACACCTGCGCGATCGACTGCGCGATGAACGAACAGACAGAACTCGCCACCGACAGGGCGAACAACGGAATGCGCAACAAATCCACCGGCAGCAGCGGCGCGGTGCGGCTGAGTTGCCGTATCACCAGCAAGAACCCGGACACCGCGGCAACGCCGAGTTCCAACCCGATATGATACCAGGATTCGCCATGGCCGAACTGAGAGATGCCATAAAGCAGCGTGCCGATCGCCACCGCCTGCAACACCGCGCTGATGCCGTCGAACCTGATCCCGGACAGCGGCGTCGGCGGCAGCGTGCGCATCGCGATCACCCCCGCGATCAGGCCCAGCGGCACGTTG
>JAYUEJ010000146.1:0-6947 GCA_043739265.1 Rhodopila sp.
ATCGTCAACTTGGATGCCGCGACCGACAACGGCGCGTTGTCGGCAATAGACCGGGCAATATCCAGCACCACGTCGTTCAGCGCCTCTTCCGTGGTCATCTTGTTGATCAGCCCAATCCGCTCCGCTTCCGCCGCATCGATCCGCCTGGCGGTGTAAAGAATCATCCGAGCATGCGCCGGCCCAACAAGGTCGATCAGCCGCCGCACTGCATCCGGAGCATACGCGATCGACAGACGCGCCGCCGGGATACCGAACTGGCTGTCGGTGGAGGCAATCCGCAGATCGGTCGCCATAGCGATCGCCAGACCGCCGCCCATGCAGAAACCGCGGATACGCGCGATGACCGGCTTCCTGAAATTGATCAGCTTGTTGCGGCCGATGCCATTCGCCCGGTCGTACTCAGCCTGCGCGTCGGCGCTGTTGCGGTTCTTCTCGAACTGGCTGATATCCGCGCCCGAAACGAACGCCTTGTTGCCGGCGCCAGTCAGGATGACGACGCTGACGCTGCTGTCCTCGGAAAATTCGTCCAGGATATCGCCCAGCCCAGTCCACATCTCCATCGAAATGGCGTTGCGTTTTTCCGGCTGGTTGAAGGTGATCAGGCCGACCCCGTCATCCTTCGCCGCCAACATTTTCCCGCTCGCAAAGGCCCGTGTCTCAGCGTGATCCGGCAGCATTCAGATAACTCCCTTTTGGCGCATGTCATCGAGTTCGGCGTCGGTGTAGCCGACACCTTTCAAAATTTCGTCGCTGTGCTCGCCAGGATCCGGCGTGTGCAGCCGGATCGCCTTGGAGAATCCAGAAATGTTCATTGCGGAGGCAACCACCTCCGCCTCCCCAACATAAGGGCTTTGCATCTTCGTTGCCATGCCAAGGTGTTTTACCTGCGGATCGGCAAACACCTGGTCGATGGAATAGATCGGACCACAGGGAATGCCGTTGGTTTCGAACAGGTCGATCCAGTGGCTGGACGGCTGCGTGCGGGTGATTTCCCCGATCGCCGCGTTGATCGCCTTGCGGTCCTTGCTGCGCCCGACCTGAGTCTTCCAATCGTCCCGCTGCAGCCAGTCAGTCCGGTCGATCGCCTCGCAGAACCGCGTGAATACCCGAGACGAACTGGCCGCGATGTTGATGTGGCCGTCGCTGGTCGGGAACACGCCGGTGGGAATGCCCGTCGGATGATCGTTGCCGGCCTGCCCGGCGACCTCTTGTTCCATCAGCCAGCGGCTGGCCTGGAAGTCGAGCATGAAGATCTGCGCTTCCAGCAAAGACGTTGTGACCCAGCGTCCGACGCCGGTGCGTTCCCGGTCGAAAATCGCCATCATGCAGCCGAGTGCAAGCAGGTTGCCCGCCGTCAGGTCGTCGATCGGGATGCCGACGCGCATCGGGCCGCGGCCGGGTTCGCCGGTGATCGACATCAGGCCGCCCATGCCCTGCGCGATCTGATCGACGCCGGCGCGCGGACCATAAGGTCCGTCCTGCCCAAAACCCGAGATGCTGCCATACACGATGCGGGGATTGATCGCCTTCACGTCGTCATACGAAACCTTCAGGCGATGCTTCACGTTCGCCCGCATATTCTCCAGGACCACGTCGGCCTTGGCGGCGAGACGCATGAACGCCTCATGCCCCTCCTTGGTTTTCAGGTTCAGGGTGACGGCGCGTTTGTTGCGGTGCAGGTTCTGGAAGTCGAAGCCATGGCGGCGGCCGGCGACATCCTCGCCATCGCTGGCAGGCGGTTCGATCCGGATCACGTTGGCGCCCCAGTCGGCGAAATGGCGCACCGCCGTCGGTCCCGCCCGCGCGAGGGTCAGGTCCAGCACGGTGATCCCGTTCAACGGCAAACGGGTCTGGCTGGCGGCGAACAGTGCCTTGTCGGCGGGGCTTTCCGGCATTCTTTCGTTCCTTCAGGGACATTCGGAGGCGATAATCCGCCCGTCCGGCGGTTTGCTCAAGAGCCAGGCGAAAGATAGCGGCAATGCCGCCCCGTTTGTCGTGCCCCGGTTGTCACCGCAGGAGACGCGATGCGGCAATCGGCTCGGTTCGAGGCATGACGCCGGATGGCAGCGCGCTTTCGCTGATTGCAACATTCCCGCCGGGGCCTTCGTTGACGGCGAGCTTTATGTCTGCTGCCTGTGATCGGCCTGGGCCACCATCTCGGCATTGCGTCGATCGCGGAGAGGGTCGAGCCGGCGCCGCACGTCGCGCATATCCGCCAGGAGGGTTGCCTGGAGGTTCAGGGTTACTTCATCAGTCCGCCAAGACTGGCCGCCGAGGTGCGGGCGTTATTGCGGCGGCTGGAAAGGACCCTGCCGGCGATCGACGCCGGACGCGGGGCATTGCCGCGCTGGATCGCGTAAGGGGCCTGGGGGCCGTTGGAGCATTTTCACCCTGACTGGGAACGCTGAATCAGCCGGGTGCCATGGCCCAGCCCTGCCAAGAGGAGGTGACGAAGCAAAGTCGTCCTTGAGGCCGGCTGGCATTTCATCACTGTTGTCCGGCGCCGCTCGCAGATCATCGTTCAACGCAGAGTTCGCTGAGAACGCAGAGAATAGTAGCCAGGGTCTGCCGCCAAAATCACTCAAACCATGCGGGCCCAGCGCCCAGCACACCGTTGTGCTGGCCGAGACAATACGTCCGCCGGTCTTTTCCGCGGCGTGCATTGGACTTTTTCTCTGCGACCTTGTGCCTCTGCGGCCTCTGCGTTAAAAGGATCAGCCCAAACACCTGCCAGACTTCGCCAATAAGCGCAGTGCCAGGTTGACTGGAAATAAAAGTCGTGAGGACAGAAGTTGGCGCATTTCTCCGCTACCGCGAAACCCGCGATACAATTTCCCGAACCGTTCGCCTGCCCAAGGACGTTGCTTTTCCGGCCAACGTGAGGGAGGTCACGATCCTCCGGGACGGCGCACGCCGGATTATCGTGCCTACGGAGCCGATATGGGTGGATTTTTTAACGCCCCGGGAATCGACATCGGAGAGCGCGATCAGCCGTCGAACCAGCTACGTGAATTATTTCGATGATATGCTACATGTTGGCCTATACCAGTCTTTAACAGTGACGTGCTGCGCGATCGCCGCCTGGGCGGGGTGACACGCGTGGTCTCCCGGGCAGCGGGAGCGTGCAAATCGCACGTTCGTTCATTCTTTCCGCATTTGCATCACCGAGGCAGCCGGAGGACCACGAAGGTCCTCGGAGCAAGATTCGTTATGCCTCCCCCTCGGGACCTGACGGCCCGCGATTTTGGATTGACACAGCGGTGGATTGGCACAACGGTCCGGGGCTGTTGGAAGCAACAGATGCTGCCGCCGATGGCGGCACGGCGTCGGAGGCGGCGATTTCTCAGTGGTCCTTCGCGGCCCTCGCGCTGTCTCCGTGCATAAAAAATTCCTGACCTGACACCCACTCGACAGACGAACGGCAAGACGCCGGGCAGCAATACAACGACTATACCGGTTACCCCAAATCACGCACCCCAAATCACGCACATTGACTGGAAATATCCTCGGTTCTTGTATGGAGCATCAGACCGTTTTCACGATGATTTTGGGCCAACTGGCGCGGCACAGGATAGAACAGGTAGTCCGGACCCGCCGCGCCGTGACGTTAAAAAGAGGACGCGCGGTTTCCAGTCATCATGAAAATGCTCTAAACACGAACCTCTGTATTCGTGTCCTGCATGATCGGATTACGCGACCATTTCAGTCGCGAGGCTGACACGCGCTGCATCTCCACCATTGGAATCACCGAACTGCTGATCGGCGCAGAGAAATCAAACCGGCCCGCCGAAACCCGGCGCAAGATCGATCGCTTTACCGCCCGTCTGGTCGTGCTGCCCGTTGATAATGCCAGGGCGCAGCGATTTCGTTATTGCATCGCGAACCAATTCCTGAATGGCCTTCCCCCGAAATACCCGGGCATCGACCACTGTCAGGCGCCCCCTAACGCACCATTCTCCTCTCCCGCCGCCGGGGCAACGTCAGGGGCTGCCTGAAAACAGCCCCTTTCGGTTCGTTGCCGATAGGGTTTACTCGACCGGAATGGCGCCCGGAAGTTGTTCAAGGTCGGGGTCGGGCGCGGGCACCTGTTCCAGCGCCTTATCGTGGCCGATGCACAGCATAACAATCGCGGCAACCACGCTGATACCGGCGACAACCAGGAACCCACCGCTGAAACTGCCGGTGGCGTCCTTGATGCGGCCGATGATCATCGGACCGACGAATCCCGCGATGTTGGCGATCGAATTGATGAACGCGATGCCGGCCGCCGCCGCGCTGCCGGAGAGGAACGCGGTGGGCATCGCCCAGAACGCCGGCAGCACGGCGAAGGCTCCAAAGCCCGCGACGCAGAGCCACGCCATCTTGAAGATGGGATCGTCGATCACCGCCGCGCCGGCGATGCCCAGACCGGTGATCAGCAACGCAATCGATGCGTGACTGCGCCGTTCCATCAACCGGTCCGAGCGCCGGCCGTACCAGATCATGCCGACCGTGCCGACCGCGAATGGGATGGCGGTGATCAGGCCGGTCTGCATGTTGGTTACGCCGAACGCCTTGACCACCTGCGGCAGAAAATATGCAAGAGCATAGATCGAGTAAGCGATCGAGATGCCGACAATGCCAAGCGCCACCACCTTCGGGTTGGTCAGTGCCTGCATCACGCTGTGGCTTTGCACCGCTTCGCGATGCGACCGCTCACTCTCCTGGCGGGCGATCAGCCAGGCGCGTTCGTCGTCGGCGAGCCAGGATGCCTCCGAGGGCTTTTCGGTCAGGTAGAAGTAAACCACGACCGACAGGATGATCGCGGGGATCGCCTCAATAATAAATATCCATTGCCAGCCCCTCAGGCCGAAACCGCCATCGAGATACAGCAGCAGACTGGAAAGCGGCGCGCCGACCACCGCCGATAGCGGGATCGCGGCCATGAACATGCCGATGATCCGGCCGCGATAGGCCGCTGGGAACCACAGCGTGAGGTAGAAGATGATGCCGGGGAAAAAACCGGCCTCGGCCGCGCCCAGCAAGAATCGGACGATGTAGAACCCCGTTTCACCAGAAACGAACGCCATGCACCCGGACAGGATGCCCCATGTGAACATGATCCGCGCGATCCAGCGGCGTGCGCCGACGCGCACCAATATCAGATTGGAGGGCGTTTCCAGCAGGAAATAGCTGAGGAAGAAGATGCCCGCGCCGGTGCCATAGACGGTGGCGGAAAAGGCGAGGTCCTTGTTCATCTCCAGCGCCGCGAACGCGAGATTGACCCGGTCGAGGTAGGCGACGAAGTAGCACAAAATCAGGAAAGGGATCAGCCGCGCCGACACCCTGCCCATGGTACGCTTTTCGAGTTCATCCACGTTGTCGCTCCCCAATGATACTTTTTTTGACGATCAAGGCCGTCTTATTTAGATAACGCAACAGATTGGTTGGCTCGATATCTGTCAGAACCCATGATCGGCGGATTACTCGTCCGCCGTCAAATCGCCGTGGCTTTACCAGGGCAACCGCATTTGATGTGTCTGCGGTTTAGGGGTGCATTCCAGTGCATTCCAGAGTAATCGCGCCAGCCTGCCCTTATCCGCGCTCATCGGAGTGTATTGGCGTTCATCCGCGGTAGATTCCTCCGTTAGAACGCCCTATGTCGGCAGCCGGGCGCTCCCGAACCGACCAACGCCCGGCTGCGGCAGTTAACTGCGATTGCCCTGGTGATTCCACTCCCCCGGCTTCACCCAACGAAATCACACCACGCACAGAACCGGTGCGATCCAGATCACGTCGCCTAACGCGCCTTGCGCGTATCCCGCAGCCCGCGCAGCGCCAGATAATATCCCAGCACCCCGAACCCCGTGACCATCCCCAAACTGACCGTTGCGGTATCGGAAACCGGCCCGCGCCGCACGGGGTTGGAGATATGCACCTCGATCACCGGGAACGTTACCTGGCTGATCGCTGCCGTGAACGCCGGGTAGCCGCGGGAATACCCCGCCGGATTGATCAATGCCCCATCAAAACCCTGATCGTTCGCCGCATACAGCCGGTTGATCACCTCGCCCTCGATGTTGGAGTGGAATATCTCCACCTCGATATCCAGTTCGGCGGCGTACTGAACAATGTGCTGGTCGTATTGCTCCAGCGTCATCGTGCCGAAAATCTCGGTTTGCGTTTTGCCGCGCATATTCATGCCGGCCCCCTGGACAACGAGGATTTTCATGGCGACTCTTCCCTGACGATGCAAAGCAGCGACGCTAGGCGACCGGCCGAAACCTGACAAGCGCCGCCAAAGGGGGAAATCATGACCACCACCGACGACAGCCTGATCGAGGCCTTCTGGCAGGCCCGCCAACACGGCATCTATTTCCCGCCTGAGTATTTCGGCAAACTCTCCATCGATCAGTCCTACGCCATTCAGCTCGGTCTGATCCGACGCCGCCGCGCCAAGGGCGAACGCCAGATCGGTTGGAAAGTCGGCCTGACCGCACCCGCGATTCAACAGCAGTTCGGCTTCCATGAGCCGGTGTTCGGCTGCGTGCTGGACAGCAAGCCGTCCGGCCATGTTTTCACCGCGACCGAACTGATCAACCCCGGCTTCGAAAACGAGCTGTGCATGCGCCTGTGTGTCGATCTGTCCGGCGCGGTCAGCCTGGACGAAGCCCGCGCCGCGATCGACGTCGTCTATCCCGCGCTGGAGATCATCGAAACCCGCGGCCCGTTCACCGAGCAGATCGCGTTGGCACTGGCTGACAACGCCCAGCAGAGAACGGTGATTCTGGGACAACCCGCCGCTTTGCCGGACGACCTGACCGGGATCGAAGCGCGTGTGTCCATCAACGGCCAACAGGTTGCGACCGGGACCGGCGCCGCCGTGCTCGGCAACCCATTGAATTCGATCGTGTGGCTGGCAGCGAAACTGGGCGCTTACGGCAGAATTCTGAAAGCCGGGGAGATCG
>JAYUEJ010000147.1:0-6945 GCA_043739265.1 Rhodopila sp.
AAAGGTCGTCTCCATCCAAAAACGCGATGTATCGGCCCGCTGCTTCGGCAACGCCGACATTGCGCGCCAGGCCAAGGTCGTCCACCTCGGTTTCTACCACCCGCACCCCGGCCGCTTCGGCCAGGACATCGAGAGTCGCGCGGTCGGAGCAATCCGCTATGGCGACGACCTCCACCGTCAGACCAACGGCTTCCGCAAGCTGGCGCGCCCCGGCGATGCTGCGCAGCGACCCAACGGCCAAACGCCCCTCACGATGCACGTTAAGAACCGCCGTGATGTGGGTCATACCCCGGAGCCTGAGGTCGCCAGGAAGCCGTCGGCATTGCGCGCATCCCGCCACTCCCGCAGCTTGACGCGGTCGGCCTGAGCAAGCCCGAACAGTGCGGCAACTCGCTTCAAAGCCTGCTCATCCGGGCCGTACAGGACGGAAAGAGCAGGCATGCAGCGCCGCAGATAGGTTCCGAGCACGTCGGTCACAGAGAGTTCCGGTGTCGCTGCCACGGCTCCGAACAGCGTGGTGTTGCAGCGTAACGCGTTGCCGTGCCGCATCAGCATCTCCCACCCGGTCCCGCTGCCCAGTATCAGGACGGACGCCGGCTGCAGACCGTTGACCAGCGCGGTTGCCAAGGCGACCCGGTCTTCGGCGTCCAGGCCCGCGCCGAACTCCGTGAACGAGCGCCATTGGGTGCCTCGGGGCAGCAACTCCGCGGTGGAAACAGCCATGGCATCCGTCTCGACGATCAGCAGCCCAGCCGTGTCGTCCGCCAGGCCGGCCAGTTCCGGCGTGTTATCGATCGACCCCACCAGCACGACACGGCGTGGCAGTTGGTCGATCGACAAATACAAGCGGCGCCATGCCAACGCGCGGCGATCAGGTGCGAAGGTCACAACGGAAACCGTGGCGAGCGCCTCGGGAAGGGCGTTCAGATCGGGCTCGATGTCGGCCAGCGCCAGGATCACAGCCGCTGCTTCCGCCATGGCGTCGCAACTCGGATTGCCGGCAGTGTCTCCCGCCGCACTCATTGGTATGCCGCTCCGTGGCAGACATCGGATCCCGGGCCGCTGGCCCACGTTGTGTCCAGAGGCCAAGGCGCATCGATGGGCCGAACCGGCCATGTTTTGTCACGCATTCGCCCGATCCTTCGGAAGCAAGGACACCAAGCCGGTCCTGTAGGCCTTCAGCATCCCCTGGATATCCAGCCGAGCCTCCGCGAATGCCCGCGCCTGCCGCCGCATGTCCTGCAGGCCGGCGCGGTCACGTCCCGCACGCTCAATGCGTTCAACAAACGACGCGGAATCATTCGGCTCACACAGCCATCCGGTTGCGCCATCCTGTATCAGCTCGGGGAGCGCGCCTATGCGGGAGGCCAGGACCGGCACACCCATGGACAAGGCCTCCAGCACGACGACCGGCCGTCCGTCGAGTACAGAGGGCACCACCAACAGATCGAACGAAGACAGAACCGGCGCTATCTCCGCCACTTCACCCAGCAGGTGGAATCGACCCTCCGGAAAGCAGGCCTCGCGTATCGCGTGTTCGACGGCCGGGCGCATGTGGCCCGTGCCGGTCATGACGAAGCGAACCGGTAGTGCCGGGTCAACCAGCCGAGCGATCTCAATGAAGCCCAGAGGGTTCTTTTCCTCGGACCAGCGGCCCGAGAAACCTACGATCAGGTCGTCCGGCGTGGCGCCGATTCGTCGCACCAAAACCTCGGATCGCTCCATCGGCCGAAGCGTGGCCAGGTCCACGCCGCTTTCGACCAGGCGGATGCGGTCTGCGTCCTCGCCGCGATCCAGCAACCACTCGCGGACTTCATTGTTCTCGACAAAAATCAGGTCAATCAGATCGCGCCGCCGCCTGTTGTTGGCGGTGTGGCCGACGGTGTTGAACAACAGATCGGCCACACGCAGGTTCGGGTGCGCGGCGCGCAAACCCCTGAGGCAGTCATACGCGAAGGCGCTGCCCACCACCCAGACCACGTCCACGCCACGCGAACGGACCAGGTGATGCAAGAGGTCCTCCCACATCTCCGGCGGCAGGCAGCGGGGCAGGTGGAAGATCTCGCCGGTGTGCGCTTCGAACCAAGGTGTCGTGTCGCCGTGATGGGCGCCAGGGTCGATGGAAGTGGTGATCACAACTCGCCATCCCATCTGCACCAGGTGCGCCACGACGGCGCTCAACAGCCGTTCTGCGCCACCCAGGATTAAGAAAGGCATCGCCAGCAGCAATGTCGGGGGCCGCCGATCTGCCGGCGTATGATCGAGAATGATCGGCGACGGTGACGCGGACGGCGTTCCGTAGCGGATCGACGCCTGCTTCCGCGACCGTGCGATTTGACCGTCAACCGATTGCAATACGTCCCGGTTCATCTGCCGCACCATCAGGCACTGCTGCGACATCGGATGCACGTCCGTGCCCCGGCTGAGGCTGGCACCATGCACCCGATAGCGAAGCACAGGGTCGTGCTGCAAGTTGCGGAATCGCGCGCCCAGCGCCGCCAGCCTGACCCAAAACGCCCAGTCCTCGAAGACATAGCCGGACACAGCCCGGTTCGCGTCGCGGTAGCCGCCGGCCTGTTCCCAAAACGAACGACGGAACACGGCGCAGGTCAGCATTTGATTGCCGCCGAGCAGCGCCTCCAAATCGGGCTGCTCCATGATATTGATCTGGCCCGCGTCGTTCCCGACCATCTCCATCGCGCCGGAGACGGCGTCGTAGCCGTGCCGCTCCAACAGAAAGACCGCTTTTTCAATGTAGGTCGGCGCGAGGGTGTCGTCCGCGTCCAGGCAGCAAACGTAGCGTCCGCGGGCCTGGCTGATGCCGAAATTGCGATTGGCCCCGGCCCAGTGACCAGACCCCTGCATGAGAACCCGCGTGCGTGGGCGCCGCAATCCCGCCACCACGAAGCGAGAGGCGGGGTTCGAGGATCCGCCCTCCACCACGATCACTTCAAGGTCCTTGAAGGTCTGGGCCAGCACGGAGTCGACAGCATCGGTCACGAACTGGCCGTAGTTGAAGGACGTCACCACCACGCTGACCAGCGGCCAATCGCCCGACCGCTCTGGCGCGGGCAGCAGCGCCGGCCGGTGTCCCGTTATATCCAGGACGGCAACCTCTTGCTCCAACGAGGGCGTGCGCTGAGATGCCTGCGTCACCCTTGCAATTGTCGGGGCCGCGGGCGCCGTGTCGTGGGCAGCCGCCTCGGCGCGAAGTTGGGCCTGGACCTGCTTGCGAAAACGCAACCGGCTGATCAGCCGTCCGCGCACCGTCCACCACAGGACGCGCGCCACCCGCTTTGCCTGGCGGGCCGCCTGGGGATAGCGGCTGCCAAATTTAAGCAAAACGGACGCTATCCGCCACGCCGTGCCGGACTGTATATCCCGGATCGCCGCGAGAACGGCATGCGAGTCCGCGAGCGTGGCATCCACCGCCACGCGTTCCGTGTGCAGAGCCGCCCTCTGCCGACCCAAATCGATCTCTGCCGCGATCCGGGCAGCAAGGCTTGCCTGTGCGGCGGCAAGCCCCCCTTGGGCCAGGACCAGACTGGTCGTCAGTTCGGTATGGCTGCGGACCCGATCCGATTCGCCGGCTTCCAGATCGGCCTGTAGTTGGCGGGTGCGTGCCCGTACTGTATCGGTTTCGGCCCGAGCCAGTTCGCGCCGCCACAAATCAGCCTGCCACAGTTCGGAGAAGCGTCGTTGAAGAGGCGGGTTGAGCATTGCTGCGGGTAGATTGGCCAGGACGCCGATGTCCGCATGCGTAGCCGTTGCGGCATGCACCATGTGCAGCAGCATTCTGGCAATCGCCTCGTCCGCTGAAGCGGGTTCCGCCTCCGACGGAAAAACCCGCGCAGCGAGGTCACGAATGGCCTGCCCGTTCGCGGCCCCGCGGAAGACCAACCCGATATAGGTGGACGCATAACCCGCGATGAACAGCTCGGTGCCGACCAACTGAGCCCCGAGTTCGGTTTCCACCAGGCTACGCAAACCCATTTCCGACGGGTACCAAACGTGTTCCAATGAGGAGGTGAGCCACACCGCGTTGTCATGCACGGCGGACATCAGCGGCACTTCGAACAATAGGACCCCGTCGTCCCGCAACAGGCGCAACGCCGCCAGTATGCCGGAACGAATGTCGCGGAGATGCTCAAACACGGCAATCGCGGTAATAACGTCGAAGCTGCCAGCGTAGCCTTCGATCAGGGCCGGGTCGAGCAGGTCGCGCCCCAGCAAGACCGCGCCGCGAGCGACGGCGATCCGCCCGGTCGCTTCGTTTGCCTCGATACCGAACACCGCATAACCTGGGCCCAGCTTGGCAAGCAGGTGTCCATCGGCGCAGCCGATATCCAGCACGCGCCCACCTTCCGGCCGCAACAGCTTCACCAACGCGGCCGCCCAGCCGACGCCATGTTCGGCGGTGTAGGCGTAGTCGGTGTATCCCTGTTCGGCCGATGCGCCGCCGTTCGGCCGGCCTAAACCATAATATTCGTCGCCATATAACGCCATCAGATCGTCCGGAATGGGATCGATTACCCCCATCCCGCATTGTGTGCAGCGAACGATCTGGACGCCGTCGCTGCGCCGCGTCCACGGGACGGCATCGGCACAGCCGCAGGCCGCGCAGCGGAACTCGATCGGATCGCCGGTTGTCGCCGCCATTAAACGAACCGGCTGAGACAAGGCCCACTATCCGGGCAGTAGGATTTCGTCACCGTCGTACCACCCTATTAGCAAGCATCCCAACAGCCGAACCCGCCGATCGTAGAACTGAACATTCGACCGTCGCGGCGTAGTCCCACGCCAGGACGATGTCACGCAAGCCCCGGGTGGGTTACCGCTGCAACGCGGGCCCGCACCCCGCAAAGTAAACCAGGCGTTGTCCGGGCATCACCCTGGCGAAGCGGAAATTAGGGAGAAAGCAAAAAGTTGCGCCTGAAGTTGGACTTAAGCCGGACGGTGATGGCCAACAATTCTATATCTCAATTGACCCCCCACCCCCCACACCCTACCCTCCCTGGCCGGAGCACACCCCATGACCATGTCCGTCCCACCCGCGCCCCGCTTCCCCCGCTTCCACGGCCGCACGCAACCTTACCCGGCACCCCCGCCACCCCTCCCGCCCGGCCTTGACGCCCGCTCCGCCGCCGTCCTGCGCGAAATCGTCGAACAATACGTCGCCACCGGCGAACCCGTCGGCTCCCGCACCCTCGCCCGCCGCCTGCCCATGAGCCTGTCGCCCGCCACCATCCGCAACGTCATGGCCGACCTCACCGATGCCGGCCTGCTGTTCGCGCCCCACACCTCCGCCGGCCGGCTCCCCACCGACCAGGGCCTGCGCCTGTTCGTCGATGGCCTGCTGAACTTCGGCGAACTCACCGAAGACGAACGCGAGTCGATCTCCGCCACCCTCGCCGCCTCCGGCCGCAGCCTGGAAGACACCCTGGCCGAAGCCAGTTCCCTGCTGTCCGGCCTGTCCGCCGCCGCCGGCCTCGTGCTCGCCCCGAAATCCGAGGGCGCGGTGAAACACATAGAATTCGTCCCCCTCGGGCCTGGCCGAGCCCTGGTGGTGCTGGTGAACAGCGACGGCCAGGTGGAAAACCGGGTGATCGAGACGCCACCCGGCCTGCCCCCCTCCGCCCTGCAGCAAGCCAGCAACTACCTGAACGCCCGCCTGTCCGGCCGCCCGCTGACGGAACTGCGCCGCCTGGTGGGCGAAGAAATAGCGGCGAACCAGACCGAACTGGACACATTGTCCACGCTGGTGGTGTCGGCCGGGCTCGCCACCTGGACCGGCGAAGGCCGCTCCGGCAGCCTCATCGTCCGCGGCCAGGCTCGGTTGCTCTCCGACGTGACCCAACTCGACCGCCTGACCGCCATACAGTCGCTGTTTGAGCGGCTGGAAGCCCAGGAAACCATGCTGAAGCTGCTGGAACTCGCCGAACAATCGGATGGCGTACGGATTTTCATCGGTGCGGAAAGCGGCGTATTCAATACGTCCGGCGTTTCGATGGTGGTGGCTCCGGCCCGCAACGACGCCGGACGGATCGTCGGCGCGATCGGGGTGATCGGCCCCAGCCGGATCAATTACGGCCGGATCATCCCGGTGGTGGACTACACCGCGCGCGTGATCGGGCAACTGCTGGGCTGAAAAACACTTCGAAATGGGTTGTTCTCGGCCGGCGACTTGCCTAACTGATGGCCGCTATGACCAGTGACCCTCAGCCACCCCAGGATATCATGCCAGAACAGACCGCGGCCGAACCAGACGCCGCGCCCAACCAGGAAGCCACACCGGAACAGACGGCGAATGACCGCATCGCCGCGCTGGAAACCGAACTGGCGGACATGAAGGAACGCTGGATGCGGGCGGAGGCAGAAAACGCCAACGTCCGCACCCGCGCCCGCAAGGACGTTGACGACACCCGCCAGTACGCCGTCCAAAAATTCGCCACCGACGTCGCGGAGGCCGCCGAAAACCTGAAACGCGGCATCGACAGCCTGCCACCCCCGTCGGACGACCTGCCGGCGATCCTGGCCAAGGTCCGCGAAGGCCTGGAAGGTGTCGAACGCAGCTTCGTCGGCACGTTGGAGCGCAACGGCATCAAACAAACCGACCCGGTAGGCCAGCCATTCGACCCCAACCTGCACCAGGCGATGGCGGAACAAGAGAGTGAACTGCACGCCCCCGGCACCGTGCTCCAGGCATGGTCCAAGGCCTGGACTCTGAACGGCCGGTTGCTGCGCCCAGCCATGGTCGTGGTTGCCAAAGCGCCGACGGCGGAACTCGCCGGCCCAGGGTAAAGCTGACTTAATCGGGCAATTGTGACAGAACGGTACGGAAATTATGGCTACAACCCTTGTTCTGGCCCTCTACCTCCCATACATCCCACTTATTAACCGTAGGGACTGCGCCGGTGCTTCGGGCCTCCGCGATCCGCTGAAAAG
>JAYUEJ010000148.1:0-2299 GCA_043739265.1 Rhodopila sp.
CCGTTCATCACTGTGTGGAAACAAAAACGCATCGAAAAGCCCCGGGTCATGGTGCTGTGCGACGTCTCCGGGTCGGTCGCCGCCATGGCGCAATTCCTGCTGATGTTCATGTACGCGATCAATGAGGCACTGTCGGACATCCGATCCTTCGCCTTCGCCGGCTCCCTGATCGAAGTATCGGAAATCCTGGAAAAGGAACCCGTCGAACAGGCTATCACCAAAATAATGTCGCTGATCGGCTTCGGTTCGTCGAACTACGGCAACTCGTTCGCCGATTTCGAAGATGGCTGGATGCGGCATGTGACCAGCAAAACCACCGTGATCATCCTGGGCGACGCACGCGGCAACCGAACCGACCCGCGAACCGATGTGATAGGACGCCTGTCGCAACGGTCGAAACGGATTATCTGGCTGAACCCGGAGTATCGCTCCGCCTGGGGAACGGGTGACTCGGACATGCACCGGTATGCGCCATTCTGCAACCTGGTGACCGTCTGCAACACGCTCCGCCACCTGGAACGCGCGATCGCCGATATCCTCGATCACGCCGCCTGAACAAAAATCCATTCGGGTAACCATTTATTAACCAATATCCGGCACCCTTGCCAACAAGCGGATAACCCGGCGGTTATCCCCTGAGGGACTGCAGGATGCGAGCATTCGGCCAAATGGCCGCCTGGGCCATAGCGTTGACGGCGGGATTCTCGCCGCTCGTCCAAGCACAGGAGAGCGGACGGTTGCTGGCTACGTCCGGTGTCACGCAGCTCGAAGGCGCTGCCGGCGGCGGCCTCGTGCCGTGGGCGCTGATCACCGGCTACGGCACCAGGGATGCCATCGGGGCCAACGCACACTACACGCTGGACGCGCTGCCGAGCTTTACGCTGCATGCCGCCGGCGCCGGCATCGGGCTGTATGACCGGGTGGAGCTTTCCTACACCCACCAATGGTTCAACACCGGCGCAACCGGCGCGAAGCTTGGACTGGGGGCGGGATACCAGTTCCAACTCGACGTCATCGGCGCCAAAATCCGACTGTTGGGCGACGCGGTTTACGACCAGGACACCTGGCTTCCCCAAATCGCCCTCGGCGCACAATACAAAGCCTCCTCAAACCCCGCGGTTCTGCGTGCGATCGGCGCACGCAGTGCCGACGGCGAGGATTTTTACCTCTCGGCCACCAAACTGTTTCTGGCTGACAGCCTTCTGCTGGACGCGACCATACGGGCCACCAAAGCCAACCAATTCGGCCTGTTGGGCTTCGGCGGCGACCGCCACCAGGACTACAGCCCGCAATTCGAAGGCTCCGCCGTTCTGCTGCTGCGCCGCGACTTCGCGATCGGCGCGGAAATCCGCACGAAACCCGACAACCTCCATTTCGCCCATGAAGGCACCGCCTACGACATCTTCGCGGCTTATTTCTTCAACAAGACCCTGTCGGCGACCCTGGCTTTCACCGCCCTCGGTCCGATCGCCAACCAGGGCAACCAGAACGGCGTCTATCTCTCCCTGGCAGGAGGTTTCTGATGAAACGATCCATGCTTCATGCGCTGCTGCTCGGAATCTGGCTCACTCAGCCAGCCTTTGCGCAGGACAGTTTGTATCTACGCCTGGGCGGTCAGGCCGGAGTCGCCAGCATCGTCGAGCAATCCGTCACGCTTTGGCTGGCAGACGACAGGATCAAGGCTGATTTCGACAACATCGACCCCGACCGCCTCAAAACGCGGTTGGCAGACAAGATCTGCCAGATCACGAACGGACCCTGCGTGTATCACGGCCGCTCAATGGCCGCCTCGCACGCCGCCCTCGATCTGACCCGGGTGAAATTCAATGCCGTGGCCGAAAACGTGCAGACGGCGATGGAACGGGTTGGCATCCCCTATCGGACCCAGAACCAGTTGATGGCGCTGCTCGCCCCTATGCAGCGCGACATCGTCACCCGATAACCAGGAGTATATCCGTTGCGCATCCGTCGAACCCCTGCTCTGGCGCTGACCATGGCGACCCTATCGATCACCGGCCTGACAGCCGGCCCGATCGTCACCGTGTCGCAGCAAAACCGAGCATTTACCGTCGCCAGCCTGCGTATCTCGCAAGGCGAAGCGGTGCGTTTTTCCAATGACGACCGGTTCCTGCACCAGATCTACGTCAAGGCACCGTCCACCGCCTTTGAATCCGAAGAGCAGGAGCCCGGCAAAACCGTGGATATTCAATTCCCCAAAACCGGCCTGTTCGAAGTCCGCTGTCATATCCACCCGAAAATGCTGCTGCGGGTAGAAGTGTACTGACCGGATCAAGCGAAC
>JAYUEJ010000149.1:0-2298 GCA_043739265.1 Rhodopila sp.
ACCACACGGCGCGTGACGGACGAACAGATCGCGGCCTTGATCGACGACCCCACGGCGCTGACACTGCAAATCCGCCTGCTGGATCAGTTCGGCGACAACGGCATCGTCGCCATCGTCGCGGGCACACCGGAAGACGACGCGATCCGCCTCGACACCTGGCTCATGAGCTGCCGGGTGCTTGGCCGCGGCATGGAGGAAGAGACCTTGAACCTGATCGTGGCCGAGGCACGGCGTCTGGGCGCGGCACGGCTGATCGGCGAATACCGGCCGACCGCGAAGAACGGCATGGTCGCCGAACATTACGCGCGTCTGGGCTTTCGTCTGGTGGTGGAAAAGGACGGGGCGACGGAATGGTCGCTCGACCTGCGGGACTGGACGCCGCGGCCGACCTGGATCGCCAGTGAACCCGTTCATGCGCCCACCGGGGCGCCCACCGGGGGGCCCTCGGGTGACGCGGTCTCGCGGGCCGCATGAAGTTCGATCACATCGGCGTCACCACCGCCACGCTGGAGGAAGGGCGGACGTTGCTCGCGGCCTCCATCGGCGTGCGATCCTGGACCGCGGCGTTTCAGGACACCGTCAACGATGTCCATGTGCAGTTCGGCCACGACGCATCCGGCATTTGCTATGAACTCGTGGCCCCGCTGTCGCCGGCCAGCCCCATCGCGCGCGTTCTGTCGAAGAAGGTGAACGTGCTCAATCACGTCGCCTACCTCGTGGACGATCTGGCGGCCGAGGGTGCGCGGCTTCTGACGGCGGGCTTCGTGGAGGTGGCGCCGGCCCGCCCGGCCATCGCTTATGGTAACAAACGGATCCAGTTTTTCGTCTCGCGATCGCGGTTGATGATCGAACTCATCGAGGCGCCAGACCATCGACATCGTTATGGAAGTGCCGCATGACCGAACCTGACATCTATACCGCGCTGAACGAAATCTTCCGCCAGGTGCTGGAAGACGACACGATCGTGCTGTCGCCCGCGACAACCGCCGACGACGTCGAGGGCTGGGATTCGATGAACCATATTTTCATCGTCGTGGAGCTGCAGAACCGGTTCGGTGTGAAGTTTCACGCCGCCGAGATGGAGGAACTGAAGAACGTGGCGGAGCTGGTCGCGCTGGTACAGCGGAAGGTGGACAAAAAGGCATAACCGTCCGGCCCGCCTGACATGATTTTCAGCTCCTTCGCCTTCATCGCCGGGTTTCTGCCCATCGCGTTGCTGGGGTTTCTGCTCTGCGCCCGTATCGGACACCGCGCGGCCGGCCTTTGGCTGGTGCTGATGTCGCTGACGTTTTACGGCTATTGGCGGCTGTCGTTCCTGCCACTGCTGCTGATCTCGATCCTGTTCAATTTCGGCTCGGGCTGGCTGCTGACACGCACCGAGCCTCGGCCACGCCTGCAAGGCGCGATCCTCGCGACCAGCGTGACGGCGAACCTGCTGGCCTTGTTCTATTATAAGTACGCTGCGGCGCTGGCGGAGACCCTCGGTTTCGCCAGCGTGGCCGGCGTGCCTTTGCAAGACATCGTCCTGCCCCTGGGCATTTCCTTCTTCACCTTCACGCAAATCGGTTACCTGGTGGACGTGAAGCAAGGCGTCACCCGGACGCGGGATTTTCTGAGCTATCTGCTGTTCGTCACCTTCTTTCCCCATTTGATCGCGGGGCCGATCCTGCATAACCGGGAGATGATGCCCCAGTTCGCGGACCCCGCGACCTGGCGCGTCTCGCGGGAGAATCTGGCGGTCGGCCTGACCATCTTTTCGATCGGTCTGGCCAAGAAGGTTCTGCTGGCCGATCCTTTGTCCGCCGATGTGGCGGCGAATTTCGCGGCGGCCGATACCGCCGGCCTGTTCACGGCCTGGCACGCGGTGGTTGGCTATTCGTTACAGCTTTACTTCGATTTTTCCGGCTATTCCGACATGGCGATCGGGCTGGCGCGGCTGTTCAACATCCGCTTTCCGCTGAATTTCAATTCTCCATACAAGGCGACGACCGTCATCGATTACTGGCAACGGTTCCACATGACGCTGACCCGGTTCATCACGATGTATATTTTCAGCCCGATGGCGCTGTGGGTCACCAGCCAGCGTGCCGCGCGAGGGCTGGACAACTCGCGGCGGGCCACGGCGACGGCGGGCGGCTTCGTCTCGCTGATCGCGGCGCCGACGCTGGTGACCATGGGTCTGGCCGGCATCTGGCACGGGGCCGGCACGCAGTATCTGATTTTTGGCTTGCTGCATGGGTCCTACATCGTCGTGAACCACGCGATGCGGACCTTTTTCCCCGTTCCCAAAAACGCGCC
>JAYUEJ010000150.1:0-2292 GCA_043739265.1 Rhodopila sp.
TTGACAGTGTCGGCGCCAGTATTCGCTCGCTGGTGCCCGACTTCGACCCAAAATCATTCGGCTGTTCGAAGCTGAGCGGCCTGTTCACCAAAACCGGCCAGTTCGAGATGCGGCGCGACAAGGCCAACCACCTGTCCATCCGGCCGATACCGTTCTGGGCATACCCACCGGAGGACGATGACCCAAGGTACGACCAGGAACCCGCACTGGTGTGGGACGACGACCAGGAGGAACTGCCGTTTTGAGCAGGATCTGATTGATCGTGGTCTGGTTGCAACGCCTTGCTTCCGCCAATCCTTGAGCCCGCATCGCAGGGGTCTTTGGGTGCGCCCTGCTACCGCTGTTCGGCTTGCATCCGTTCGCGCAATACCCGGTTGATCGTGGTTTGGTAGCCGGGACCCTGTTGCCGGAGCCAATCCAGGACATCCTGATATCGAGTCGCGTTAACTCATTCGGTCTCGATCTCAGGCATGGTGCCGCTTGGAGATACCGGCAATGTCAATGGCTCTCGCCGATTTATGGTTTTGGACGCCATAGTTAGTTTATGGCGGACGACACCCTGTAAAGGCCACGCGGATCTTCTGCGACCGGAGGCCTGATCGAGGACGTCCTGGCCGACGTGGAGACACTGCGAGGTGAGCTATGACCGATAACATTCGCGCCCACATCGGCGGCCCGCGGGACATGGGGCGACGTTTCGTGGACGCCTGGCACCGAGCCGAACAGGGTGAGACCGTCAACGAAACCAACGTGACGTTCCGCGATATGGAGGCGTTGCTCGCCGCCTTGACGCCGAAACGGCTGCATCTGTTACGGTATGTCCGCCACCATCAGGTTCGCACTGTCAGCGCGTTGGCGACCAGTCTGGGGCGCAATTACAAGAACGTGCACAAGGACGTGGAGGAACTGACGAAACTCGGGCTGTTGGCGCGCACGCCTGACCGGGTTGTCGCGCCTTATGCTGAGGTGAATGCTCGGCTGGTGCTTTAGCGGGATGGACAGCGGGCCGGGACTGAATGCTGACGAGGTGTTCGGCCGCCTGCGCGCGCGATATAGCCAATAGCCGGAGGGTGGTGCGCGAGTCGTGGCGTTGCCGGGTCGATCCTGCGGGTTAGATCGGGTCTCATTTTGTATCGACCAATGCTTCGGAGTTCGCCCGGCAGGCTGGCGTATCCCCCCGCTTGCTTGTGGGACGAAACGGTGCGTCTTGCCCGATAAACGGGATTGCCAATCCTCACATTTTCACGCGCATTGGCGCTACGCCGGCTCCATATTCGCACTATAGGAGCCAAAGATGCTGACGATCGAGGTAGAACGCGAAGAAGACGGACGCTGGATTGCCGAGGTACCGGCACTCCCCGGCGCCCTCGCCTACGGAGCGACTGAGGCCGAAGCACGCGCCCGCGCCGCCGCCCTCGCGTGTCGTATCATCGCGGATTTGATCGAACACGGTGAGCCTGTGCCCGACGAGGCATGCGGCCTGTTTACACCCGCGTGAGCCATTGACCCGCCGCCAAGGCGGGGACCGTCCTGCGGGCACTGCAACGAATCGGCTGAACGATTTAGCGTCAAAGCGGCTCGCATCGCGTGCTGTCGCGCCCGAACTGGAAGAACACGGTCTTCGCTTTCCACGACGGTGACGAAATCGGCCCTCGGATGCTGGCCCGTATCGCGAAGACCACCGGCCTTCGCCCCGAGGACCTATTGATCCCGTTGTTTGGTCCCAAGGTGTCGTACGTTTCACTTGATGCCAGCGAGGGCTGGACTTGTGTAGCGCAGCCTCACAAGCCGTGTTTGGCCCGAGCGGCGCGCACCTGATCGTGGTCGGCGAATTCCCCTCGGGCCGCGGCGGCATGCGATGCGGCGATGGCGGCACGCTGTGCGAACGAGAGCGTCACGGGCGGCTGGTCATCGGTTCCGGTGAGGCGGAACACGATACGGGCGATGTCGTCCTGCCAGGATGGCGGCAAATCGTCGCGCCGCTTCAACCGCGTCATCGAGGCGCTTCGTTATTGTTGGATCAGACCATGCCGGGGCTGGAAAACAAACAGGCCAGAGGGGATTGTTTATCGGGGCGATCTCGTGCCGCGTTAACCCATTCGGGTTTGGTCTCGTGCATGGTGCCACTTTGCCAGCCCCTCGGCCTGGGCTGCCACTTGGAGATACCGGCAATGTCAGAGACTCGCGTTCCTTTATGGTTCTGGACACCATAGGAAATCTATGGCATATGACACCATATCAAGGCCACGCGGATCTTCTACGACCGGATGGATTATCCGGACGGGGCCATTA
>JAYUEJ010000151.1:0-6920 GCA_043739265.1 Rhodopila sp.
CGTGGTTTGGCCGGGCTTCGTGGGGGAACAGCGTCGAAAAAGTCAGCAGGCGGATCGGGGCCATTACGGCTCCCGCATTGGGTTGATCAGGTGCCTTTCGCCAAATCGTCCATCAGCTTCTGGGCTTCGGCCTTTTCCTTGAATTCGGCCTTGTTTTCCAGGACCGCCCCGAGCTGCTTTTTGGCTTCGGCGTTGTCGCCGGTGTCCTTCAGGGCGACCGCGTAATGGTACTGGATGCGCGGATCGGACACGCCCTCGCCGTTGGCCTGGCGCAGCAGTGCCACGCCACTCTTGGCGTTGCCGGCGGTGGTCAGGATCCAACCCAGCGTATCGGCGGTTTGCGGGCTGGGCGACAGCACGTAGGCCTGGCGCGCCAGTGCCTGCGCCGGCACGTCCTTCCCCTGCTGCTGATAGACCCAGGCCAGGTTGTTCAGCGCCACCGCATCGTGCGGCTTCTGCTTAAGCAGCAGTTCCAGATATTTGGCGGCGTCGTCCCACTTCCCGGTGGCGATGTTGATCTCCGCCACCTGCTCGGTCGCCACCAGGTCGTCGGCGTGCTTTCCGAGCCAGCCCAGCAGCAGGGCGTTGGCGTCATCGGCGCGGCCGGAGCGCAGCATGGCTCCGGCAAGGCGGGTGACCAGAAGGCTCGATGGCGAGGCGGTATTGGCCTCGGTGTAGGATACCACGGCATCGACGGGCCGGTTCGCCGCGAGGTAGATGTCGCCTTTCAATGCTTTGATGCCGGGGAAGTCGCGATCCTGGGACTGCAGGCGATCCGCGGTCGCCAGGGCGGCATCCATGCCCGTCGATTTCAGGTCGATCATGACGTAGTCCTGATAGAGCTGATAGTTACGCGGATTGGCGACGATCCCGGCGGTGACGGTGTTGCGGGCGCTTTCGAAATCGCCGGCCTCGATCAGCAGCGCGACAAGCTGGCGCCGCGCCCCCACCACATTGCCGTCGTTCTTGAGAATCTCGGTATAGGTGGTGCGCGCGTCTTTCTTTTGCCCCAGGGCGAGAAAAGCGGCGGCCTTCAGGCTCATGATATCGGATGAGCTGGCATTGGTCCCCTTCTCGGCCGCGGCAAGGTCGAGGCTCTTTTGCGGCGTGCCCGCGCGGATATACAGGTCGCCCAGACTGACGGTCACGCGGGTCAGGTTCGGTTCGGCGCGATGCGCCTTTTCCAGCAGGTCGATCGCCTCGGGCAGCCGGTTCGACTGGACGTATCCGGACACCATCATCGACATCGCCGGTTCGGCGACCGGCTGCTTCGCGAGCACGTCGGTCAGGATTTTCTCGGCGGCCGCTTTTTCGCCCAGCATGATATCGACCCGCGCCAGGTTGATCTTGGCTGGGATGAAGTCCGGATATTTCTCGACCAGGCCGGTGAAGATGGCCTTGGCGCCGGGAAAGTCGATCTGCGCCAGCTTGAACAGGCCGTCCAGGTTGCCGACGATCTCGGTCTGGCCCTGGGCGGCGCGGATCTTCTTGAGCGCGTCGCCGGCTTTCGTCGTGTCGCCGGTTGCCAGAGCGGCGAAGAACAGCGCCTCACCGACCGCGGGAAGCTTGGGCGCCAGTTCCAGCGTGTGCTCCAGGTCCCCCATGGCGGTTTCGACATCGCCCATGCCCATGCGAACCGAGGCCAGCCTTGTTTGCACACCGACATCGTTGGGGGCCAGCGCTTCCGCCTTTTGGAACGACGTAATGGCTTCCGGCCCGCGCCCGGTCGCGGCGTAGGCCCGACCCAGCAGATCGTAAGCCTCGGCGTCGCCCTTACCGGATTCCGCCACCTTGGCGAGCGTGTCCACCACCAGATCCGGGCGACGTTTGGCGAATTGGATCCGCGCCAGGACCTTATAGGCAGCCAGATCGTTCGGCGCCCGTCCCAGGTACTTCCGCGCGGCTTCCTCGGCCTGTTCGAACTGGCCGAGTTGCTCCTTCACCACCGCCTGGAGGTAGAACGCCCGCTGGATACGGCCGATATAGCCGGAGATTCGTTCAAGGTCGGCGTCGGCGCTTTTGTAGTTGCGCGCCTGCGCCTCCATCACCGCCCGAAGGTAGATCGCCTGAACGTTGCCGGGCGTGCCTTTCAGCACCGCGTCGATATCCGCTTTGGCGGCGTCGTTCTTGCCCGCCGCCAGCTCCAGGCTGGCTCGGTCCAGGCGGGCCTGCATCACGCTGGGCTGGTCGGTGATCAGTTCATCGAGCACGGCGATGGCGCCGGCAACGTCGTTTTTCAGGCGCAGCAACTGCGCCTTGGCCAACAGCGCCTCTTGCGATTTCGGCTGCGCGGCGATGGCTCTGTCGATCTTCTGCTGGGCGCCCGCCAGATCGGCGCGGGCGACGGAAAGGCGCGCATCGGCCAACAGCGGTTCCACCGCGTTCGGCGCCACCTGTTCGGCCTCACCAAAGGATTTCTGGGCGTCTTCGGGGCGTTTCAGGCCGACCTGGGCATAGCCGCGCGCCACCAGGATGGAGGCGTCCAGCAGCGGATCCTTGCCTTCCGGTTTCAGCGTGGTCAGCAGTTCGTCGAACTTGTTCTGCGCCAGCAGCGCCTGCGACAGCAGCGGAATGGTCTGGTGCGGATCAAAGCCACGTTCGCGCGCCGCGATCGCCTCGCGTTCCGAGGCGACGGGGTCGCCGAGTTCGAAGGTGACCCGACCAAGCCAATAGTGGGCTTCGGCGTTTTGGGGATCGTTGCGGACGGCGTTGCGCAGGTCGATCTGGGCGGATTTGAGGTCGCCCTTCTTCAACGACGCCTTGGCGGTGGCCAGATAGTCCGCGGCATGGGCGGCAATCGGGAAGGCGCCAATCCAGGCGCCCATCATGATCCAGCCGAGAGACCTGTAACGCATCGGTTTCATCCTCAATCGTTCTGCATCGTCGTTTCAATGGCGGCGATTCTGCCGCTGATAGCCGGGCCGCTGGTAGCCGGGGCGTCACCCACTCTTACCACGTCGCTCGCGAATCCGTGAACTTCCATCAGTCCATACAACGTTGGCCGGCTGACGCCCAGCAGGCGTGCGGCGACGGTCAGGGTATTGTTGCTGCGGACCAGGGCCTCCTGTACGACGTCGCGCTCCGCCCGCAGTCTGGCGGCGCGGAGATCGAGGTCCGGCAGATCGTCCACCGGCGGCGCCAGTTCCAGGTCGGCGGCATCGATCACCCGCCGCTCTGCCATGACGACGGCCCGTTTGAGGCGGTTTTCCAGCTCCCGCACATTGCCGGGCCAGTCGTGGCTGTTCATCGCCCGGGTGGCGTGTTCGGTGAAGCCGCGGATGCCGCGGCCGAATTCCTGGTTGAAGCGGGTCAGGAAAAAGTTCGCCAGCAGGGCGATATCGGTTCCGCGCTCCCGCAATGGCGGGATGCGAATGGTAAAGGCGTTCATGCGGTAGAACAGGTCGCCGCGGAACACGCCCTGTGCGATTTTTTCGTCCAGGTTGGCGTTGGTGGCGGACACGACGCGGACATCGACCTGAATTTGCTGCCGCCCACCGACTCGCTCGACGATCTGATCCTGCAGGAAGCGCAGCAGTTTCACCTGCAACGGATGCGGCAGGTCGCCGACCTCATCAAGGAACAACGTGCCCTTGTGGGCGCTCTCGATCTTGCCGATGGTCTGCTTCACGGCGCCGGTGAAGGCGCCCCGTTCATGGCCGAACAACTCGCTTTCCAGCAGGTTTTCCGGAATGGCGCCGCAGTTGATGGCGATGAACGGCTGCCCGACCCGCGGACCCAGGTCATGCACCGCCCTCGCCAGGGCTTCCTTGCCGGTGCCGCTATCGCCCAGCAGCAGGACCGGAACGTTGGTGGTGGCGATCTTTTCGATGTCGCGGCAGACCTTCAGCATGACCGGGCTGGCGGTAACGATCCGCTCAATGGGGGATCGCGCCGGCACGGCGGCCAGGCGGCGGTTCTCCTCCTCTAGCCGGTGCAGGTTCAGGCCGCGTTCGATGATCGTCCGCAGTACCTCTATTTCGACTGGTTTTTCACAGAAATCGTAGGCGCCCAGGGCGACGGCGCGGAGCGCGTTCTTGCGCTCGCCGTTGCCGGTGACGATGATGATTTTGGTTTGCGGCGCGATGCGCAACACGTCGGTCAACGTCGCGAAGCCTTCACTGACGCCGTCGGGATCGGGCGGCAGGCCGAGGTCCATGATGGCGACCGGCGGATTGTCGCGTTTCACCAGCGCCACCGCCTGCGGTCTGGCGTGCGCCAGCAGCACCTCGCAGGCCGGAAAGGCCCAGCGATACTGGGAGCAAAGGCCTTCGTCATCCTCGACGATCAACAGTTTCGGTTTCGCGGCTTCGGTCATGCTTCGGCCGACACCGGTTCGGCGACGCCTGGCCGCACGGCGGGCAGAATGATGCGCATCGTGGTGCCGGCATTCGGCTTGGTGAGCACGAGCAGGTCGCCGCCAGCGTCACGCAAAAGCTCCCGCGCCTGGAAGGCGCCGATCCCGTGGCCGTCGCCCTTGGTGCTGCGCAGCGGGCGGAACAGGTCGTCGCGGACAAATTCCGGAGCCATTCCCTGGCCCTGATCGATAATATCGACGACGACACCGTGCGCTTCCAGCCGCAGATCGACCCGCACCGTTTGACCGGTTTCCGATGCTTCGACGGCGTTGTTCAGCAGATGCGTGACGACCGCATCGAACGCATCCGGATCGATCGCAGCGCCGGCGCCGCCGCTGCGGTCGGTGACGGCGATGTCCCGATGGCGGGTGATTTGGCAGGCCGCGACCAGATCGCGCAGCCGTTCCGCCGGCGTGATCAGGGCGTGGTCGCGTTCCTGGCGTTCCGCCTGAAGGCGGGACAGCAACCGGGTGATCTTGCCGACGGACGCGCGCACCGTCGCCAGCATGTCGCGCTGGAATTCGGGGTTGTCCACATAGACTTCCGCATTGGTCAAAAGCATCGAAAGCTGCCCGGACACGTTCTTGATGTCGTGGATGACAAAAGCGAAGCGCTGGCTGTATTCGCGAAGCTGCCGGGTCTGTGTCAGGACCTGCATGGCACGCTGCTCCGCAACACGGCTCGCGATTTCGCGACCGACCACTCGTAGCAGGTCGTACGCTTCCCGGTCCAGTTTGAATTGGGCGCGCGACCGCGCCAGAACGACGAATCCGATGATCGTGCCGAAATGATTAAGCGGCAGCACCAGCCAGGATCGCGCCAGTTCGGGCAGCCAGGCGCCGGCGTCCGCATGCTCGTCCAGTTGAACGATCCAGTCGCCGTCTCCGAACAGGGCGATCAGCTTATGTCCAGGCGGGATCGGTTCGGTGACCGCCGGCATGTTCCAGGAGCCGGCCCATTGGAAGGCGACATCGCTCGGCGGCCGAACGAACAGCGCGCCGGCGGGGCTATCGACGATCTCGGCGGCGGCGCGGATGGCCCGTTTGTGCAGCGCCACGAACGCTTCAGGTGCGGTCAGCGCGTCGATGCAGCGCATCCATTCGCGACGGTAATCGTACCGGTGGCTGAAGAAGTTCTGCACCACCATGGTCTTGATGCGTGACCGGGCCGATCCCGATGTCAGGATGACGGCGATGGCGAGGATGGCGCCGAAGATCAGCGAGGTTTCGGCGACGCTGCCCCATTCGGAGCCGCCGCGGCGAAACGCCTCGCCGATCAGCGCGATCACCAGCAAGAAGATGCCGCTGGCGATCAGTGTGAAGCTGTGGAAGACGACATCGCGGGAAACGTGGAGATCGACTTTCCACCGACGGTTGCGCACCACGGCCAGGGCGATCAGCGGCGCGGCGATCATGGTGACCGGCGCGCGTGCCTCTACCAGGGCGAAGGACAGCCGGTGGAACAGCACGCCATCGGCGTAGAGCAGCAGATCGTACAGGAACACCCCGCCCAGGGCGACGCAAAGCAGGTTGATGTTCCAGCGCGATTCGGCGGGGGTATTGAAATACAGGTTTTCCAGCAGCAGCACGTTGCAGATCGCAAAACCGAGCCGCGTGGCGGTGCCGAGGGATTGGAGGGTGACGGAGGCGGGGCCGGAGGACCATTCCAGCAACGGGGTGCCGGCCAGCACCAGCAACGCCAGCAAGCCCATCGTTTTGAAGGCGCTGGTGATTTGCTCACCGGACCCGACGGAACGCCGGTACAGATGCAGGATGAAACCATACCAGGCGGCGGAACGTCCGACCTCCAGCCAATTGGCAAGATGGAGGACCGGGAACTGCCAGGCCAGGGCGAAGGTCGCCGTCCATGCCGCTGTCATCGCACAGGCGAAGGCAAGCCATCCGCCAGTGCGGCTGAGCGGCCGGCGCAGCAGGATCAGCGCCGCCAGCACGGCATAGACAACGGCGCAGGCACCATGCAGAACCACGATCGCGGGAATGTCTGAGGTCATGATCGTTTTGTCGCCATCACGCGGGCCATCGCATCGCCGGGGTGGTCAGGTCCAGCAAAATCCGCCGGAACGATGCCCGTCCGTTGATAAGGCTCATGTGGCGGCTGCATATATAAGGTATGATGCTGATGCCGCTTTCAGGTGGGCGCCGGAGATAAGGCGTCGCCAAATCGGGCGTCGAGACGGGCGAGCCGTTGCCGCCGGGATCCAGGCAATCCGGTGGACACGGAGTTGCTCGGAGCAGACATTTCGCGCGCCTAGCGCCAATAGTGGCTTCAGTCCCAGCCGGAAAACCGGAAACGGCGAACCAACAGCGCGAAGCGCTGTGGTCGGTCTTCCGTTAAACTCCGTTTGCGCTCCGATTTTTTTTGTGTCCAATTGATTGCTTAGATGACGTACCACGGCAATCGTGCCGGGCGGGATGTTTCCGGGGAAATTGGAACTGGCCAGGGAATGATATCCGGCAGTATTGGTTTGTGGTCGGCGCAGAGCGATAACCAAACCGAACGTTGCCGATCGTCGATCTGCTCGTCAATCATATTTTTCAGAAAATT
>JAYUEJ010000152.1:0-6911 GCA_043739265.1 Rhodopila sp.
CCTCGACGTGTCAGTCAGCCGTTCCGGATCGCCAGCCTGACAAAGACATTCGTTGCCACCGCTGTGCTTCAGCTTGTTGACCGAGGCAGGCTGCACAAAGCTGATCTGTTGGCGAAGTGGTTTCCTGACTTTCCCAATGCGGACAAGATCACAGTGGACGACCTTCTGCGGATGCGCAGCGGCATCGCCGCCCCAAGCGACGAGGAGCTCAACGCCGCCGTCTATGACAATCCCTCCATGCCGGCACCGGCGTTGGCGGAGCTGATGGCGGAATCCACGGCGCTACGAGTCCAGTTCAAGCCGCCGAACCAGGAAGGGGTGTACACAAGCCTCAACTATTTCATGCTCGGCGGGATCGTCCAACGAATCACCGGACATGATGTCGGTGTCTTCATCACCCGAAACATCATCCGGCGACTTGGCCTGCGGCAGACCAGCTATCCGACCGGTAAGGACCTTCCAGGAGGGCTGCACGGCTATGGCCTGAACCCGCGGACCGAAGTGCTGGAAGACAAAACGGTGCTCAACCCGGCGCTTGGCGGACCAGCAGGCGCGATGAACTCCAGCCTTGCCGACCTCACCCGGTATGTCCGAGTACTGTGCACGGGCGGCCTACTGCAACCCGAGACCCAGCAGGCGCGCATGCAAGGTCAGGTTCTGACCGGGACCAACGCGGACTATGGGGAGGGAGTCATCACTGGACCGATGGCATGTGGGCACAGCGGTACAATACCGGGCTTCAATACCGACATGTATTACTTCGCCAACATCGATGCGACACTGATCATCAACGTCAATCGGTTGGATCGCGACGATAAGGCGCAGACGACGCCGGTCCTCAAGGCGATGACCGAGACACTCGTGGCGCAGTTTGGCAAACTTTGAAGCATGCTTCAGCGGTGGCCGATGGAACCGGCGCCCCCGACTCCACAAAGTCTCGATATTTTCCCCGAGACCGTCCAGAACCCGGTTGGGCTCAAGCCGCTCGCCGGAACGGACGGCAGGTCCATCGCTCGGCGACGGCATGGTCTCGCTCGAACGTCCCGTTCACGACCGAGGTTCGGACCTTGAGCATCAAATGAGCGCCCCAAATGAGCGCCCCAGGGTGACCAACGCATGTGTTGCTGTGCGTTCATTCGCCGATGCAACAGCCACTGCACCGTACTGGCCGGTGCGGTTAAGAGGAACAGAAAAGTAGCATAAGCCCCCTGTCCCTCGATGACGCGGTCGATCGTCGCAGGGTGGACGTTGCAGGTTCTTGCGACGGCGCTGATCGTTTTCCCGTCTCTGACGAGTTCCTTGGCCAGCTCCCTCTGGTCGAGGCGCATTTTCTTCGGTCGGCCGAACGCGACGCCGCGTGCTTTGGCGGCCGGTCGGCCATCCTTTGTTCGGCTGATAATAAGGGTGCGTTCGAACGCGGCGATGCCTGCGAAGATCGTCATGACCATCCGGCCACAGGGACGTGTCGTGTCGGCCCAAGGCTCATCAAGCGACTGTAATCCGGCGTTTTTATCAGTCAGGCGCTCGGCTATTCGCAGGAGTTCGGAAGTTGACCGTGCCAGGCGGTCATGCCGGGTGACGACCAGGATGTCACCTTTGCGCAGCTGTTCAATCCGGCAGCGTCGTCCCGGGCCGCGACGGTCGGGAACCCGCGCAGCCAGGGGGCCACGAGGCTCACCACATCGATCAGCGGCCCATGGATGTCCGGGTCCAGCCGATCGCCAGCTTAAACGCAAAATCACAATGCCTCGAAACCTACAGTTTCCGAACCAGCGGAATGCTAACCCCCCTTCCCCGCACGATCGGCAGCAGCAGGCCGTTGCGGGTCAGTACCGACTGGTCGGCGATGCGCGGAGCGGGGGTTGGCGCCGCCCGCCATTCCCGTGGTTCGGCCATGGCAGGTCGCCGGGTTCGGGTGATCAGCAGCGGATCGTCGGCGGCGAGATAAGGCGTCACCGCCGCGAACAGATCGCCGACCGAATAGGGTTTTGCCAGCAGCATCGTGGCACCGGCTTTCTCCGACGCCGCTCGGGTCCTGTCCGACACATCCTTGGCGGTCAGCACGATCGTCCGCCTTGCATAGCCGGGAAAGCGGCGGATACGGGCACAGGCCAGGAACGCGCCCAGGCCCAGCCTGCCGGCATCCAGCACGATCAGGAGGGCGGCGGCGAGGTATGCGTACTCCTCGGCCTCCTTCGCATTGGCGGCGAGCAGCACCGTGCAGTCCATATGGGTGAATTCCACCCGCAGCACGCTGCTGATCATCGAATCCGGTTCGGCGATAATGACGATGGGGTGAGCGGACATGCCCCCGCATAGTGCGCGGGAAAAGTTTACAAGCGGTTAACGGCGGCGGGACGCGATCATTCGCAAACTACGGGCAGGCCGGCATCACTCGCCCCGCCGGACGCGCCTTTGGTCCAGCACGGACCTCAGCCGCGACCGCAGTTCATCGAACGTTTCCCGCGGCAGCACACCATAGCTCCAGACGCCGGGCTTGGTCCGCGAAATTGGCCGGAGATCGACGCCGGGCCAGACAAACTCGTTAGCCTCGTCGAGTACGATCCAGGACGCATCCGCATCCAGGCCAACGTGGCGCTTCACCTTTGGCAGCAAGGCCACCGCCCGATCCGGATCGGGCGGAACATGGGTGATCGGCAGGACTCGGACCCGCATCCGGTGGTCAGCCTCGCGGCCCACCGCGACCACGACGACACAGGGACGGTCCTCGCGCGCCTCGGTTCGCCCTTGCCGAGCCCCGTCGCTCCAGAGGAAGGCATAGCGTACAATCAGGCCGGGAAACGGCGTCCGTGGCAACGTCACCGGATCAGTCTGGAATATCGGCCAGGCTGTATTGGTATTCAGCGGGAATGTCGGCTGTCAGCATCTCTTCGATCGCACTGTCCGGCATGTCATCCAGCCGCAACACGCGACGGTCGAGTTCTTTCAGCCGCGCGTATTCCGCTGCGGCGATGATGACGACCGCGGGTTTGCCATATTGCGTGACGACCACGGGTTCGGCGTGCGCGGCATCCTTGTAGCGGCCGAAATTCTTTTGCACCTCGGCCGAGGATACGACTGACATCATGCACTCCGTATGATCATTTCAGGCTTACGGAACATATGGATCGTGCGCGGGCTGTGTCATCAAACCCATAACCGCACCAGCAGTTCCGATCATGGCGCCGGAGGGTCGGATTAAAGCCGCCTACCGCGCCGCCCCCATCACCCACGCCAGCACGCCCTTCTGCGCATGCAGCCGGTTCTCGGCCTCGTCAAACACCACGGAATGCGGGCCGTCGATCACATCGGCATCGACTTCCTCACCGCGATGCGCCGGCAGGCAGTGCATGAACAGCGCATCCGGCGCGGCGTTCGCCATCAGCCGGCTGGTCACCCGATAGCGGGCCAGCAGGTTGTGGCGGCTCTCATTCGGATCGTCCGACATCGACACCCAGGCGTCGGTGACGACACACCGCGCCCCCGTCACCGCCGCGACGGGATCGTCGGTCAGTTCTATCCGGCCGCCCTGGGATCGCGCCCATGCCACCAGATCCTCCGGCGGCCGCAAGCCGTCCGGTGTCGCCAGACGGAGAGTGAACCCGAACCGCACCGCCGCCTCTATCCAGCTTCGCGCAACGTTGTTGCCGTCGCCGCACCACGCCACCACCTGCCCGGCGATCGGCCCGCGATGGTCCTCGAACGTCATCACGTCGGCCATCAACTGGCATGGATGCGACGCCTCGGTCAGCCCGTTGATCACCGGCACCGTGGCGTATTCGGCCAGTTCGTGCAGCTTGGACGCCTTGTCGGTGCGCAGCATGATGGCATCGACATACCGCGACAGCACGCGCGCCGTGTCGGCGACGGATTCCCCACGCCCCAACTGGGTTTCCTTGCCAGACAGCACAATCACGTCGCCGCCGAGCTGGCGCATGCCGACCTCGAACGACACGCGCGTGCGGGTGGACGGCTTTTCGAAGATCAGCGCCAGCGTCTTGCCCGCCAGGGGGCGCGACGTCACACCCCCTGCCCGCTTGAAGCCCGACGCGACGTCCAGCATTTGCCGCAACGTCGCCGTATCGAAGTCGCGCAGATCGAGGAAGTGGCGCGGGCCATTTCCGTTTTCGGAAGACTCGCCCCGTATGTCCGATGTCCGGCGGAGCGAATTGTTCACTGTGCCGCTGCCTTTTCCGCCAGGCCCGCCGCCACCTTCGTCGCCGCTTTGCGCAGCATGACGACCGCCTGGTCGATGTCGCCGTCCGTCACCACCAGCGGCGGTGCAAGACGCAGGACATTGTCCCCGGCGGTGATCGCCAGCAGGCCCTCGGCAATGCAGGCTGCCTGCACCTGCCCCACCGGGATGGCGCATTTCAGGCCGAGCAGCAGGCCAAGGCCACGGGCATCGACGAAAATGGCCGGGAATTCGCGGCCGATCTTGTCCAGTTCGGTGCGCAGCTTGCGGCCTTTACGCTCCACATCTTCCAGGAAGCCCGGCGCCATGACCACGTCCATCACGGCGTTGCCGGCGGCACAGGCCAACGGGTTGCCGCCGTAAGTGGTGCCGTGGGTTCCGGGGACCAGCGCCTTGGCGAATTTTTCCTTGGCCAGGACCGCACCCAACGGGAACCCGCCGCCGATGCCTTTGGCCGAGGACATCACGTCGGGCGTGATACCGGACCATTCATGCGCGAACAGCTTGCCGGTGCGGCCCATGCCGGACTGCACTTCGTCCATGCCCAGGATGATGTCGTATTCGTCGCACACCGCGCGCAGGTCGCGCAGGAACTGCATGTCGGCCGGACGCACGCCGCCTTCGCCCTGAATCGGCTCGACGATGATGCCGCAGGTGTTCGCCCCGATCGCATCGCGTACCGCGTTCATGTTGTTGAACGGAACGTGATCGAAACCGTCCACCACCGGGCCGAAACCTTCCAGGTAGTGCGGGTTGCCGGTCGCGGCCAGCGTGGCCAGCGTGCGGCCGTGGAACGCGCCCTCAAAACAGATGAACCGGAAGCGTTCCGGCCTGCCGGAATCGGACATCGCGCGGCGCATCATCTTGATCATGCCCTCATTCGCCTCGGCGCCCGAGTTGCAGAAGAAAACGCTGTCCGCGAATGTCGCATCGACCAGCCGTTGGGCGAGTTTCTCGGCCTGCGGAATGCGATACAGATTGGACGTGTGCATCACCTTGGCGGCCTGTTCGGCGATCGCCCTGACCAAATGCGGATGCCCGTGTCCAACGCTGGCCGTAGCGATGCCGGAACCGAAATCCAGGAATCGTCGCCCGTCCACCGTCCACAGCCAAGCGCCTTCACCCCGATCGAAAGCGAGGTCGGCCCGTGCGTAGTTCGGTAGCAGAGCGGATATCATCCGGATTCAAACCTTGTTTCTGGCGTTCCAACGGATCGCCCGCCCGCGACCTTTCGGGGGCGGGTCCGATGGAACCGTCGATCATTGGCGATCGGTTAGTGTCTGTCAAACAAGGCCTTTCACGCCGAACCCCAATCCGGGTCGCTGCGGTCGCGAAGCTGGCGGCGGAAACCGCTTGCATCCGGCCAGCCTGTGGGCATCGTTGCGCGATGTCGAGCGACTCCACCCCCCCAATACCCGATGCCGGCTATCTTTATCACGCGGCCCTGCATTACCTCGCCCGGTTTGCCGCAACCGAGGCGGGACTGCGGCGCGTGCTGACGCAGAAAATCGACCGATGGGCGCGCGCGCAGACCGATCAGGATACGGCCGAACCGGTGATTGCCGCGGCACGGGGGGCGATCGACCTGGTCGTCGGACGGTTGGTGGAAGCCGGCGCGGTCAGCGACACGGCGTTCGCCGAGAGCCGAGCGAAAAATCTGGTCCGCGCCGGGCAATCCAACCGCGCGGTGCAGGCCAGGCTGGTGGCCAAGGGTGTGGCGCCCGATGTCGCACGCGCCGTGTCCGTCACCGATGCGGACACCGAACTCGCGGCGGCACTGGTGCTGGTGCGCAAGCGCCGGATCGGCGCCTACCGCATCGTCGATCCGGCCGATGCCGGGTTTCGCCTCAAAGACATGGGCCTGCTGGCCCGCGCCGGGTTCTCGCGAGCCATCGCCGAACGCGCGCTGGACACCGGGCGGGAGGACGCGGAAAGCCGCATTCACGCCTTGCGGCAATGAGGCAGCGCCATCGCATTGGAACGTCCTATGCCGGCCGCCGGGAGCCGCCAAATCGCCCTGATCCGGCCTCAGCGATAATTCGGTCGATGAAGCCTTGCGTGCTGCCCAGGTAGTTGGCCGGGTCGATCAGTTTCTCAATGTCCGCGCGATCCAGCCGCGACGACACAGCCGGATCGCGTTCCAGCGCATCCGCCAGCTTGATGTTTTGCGTCAGCGCCACGTCGCAGGCGTGTTTCACCACATGATGCGCTTCCCCACGGCCGATCACCGGCGCAAGGCCCATCATCACGGCCTCAGAAACGATCAGGCCGCGGGTGATATCCAGATTGGCGCGCATGCGGGCCGCATCGACGACCATGCCCTGCGCGATGGCTTTGGTGTGCAGCAATGCGCCGTGCGTCAGGACGAAGGCTTGCGGCAGCACCAGCGCCTCGGCCTGCCACGGACCGGTGGCGCGTTCGTGATCCTGCGCCATCGCTCCCAGCATCACCGGCACAAGTCCCTGCACCATGCGCGCGGCGGCCAGGATGTATTCCGACGCGATCGGGTTGCGCTTCTGCGGCATGGTGGACGACGCGCCACGGCCGGCGACGTAAGGTTCGGCGACCTCTCCGACCTCGGTCTGGGCCAGCAGGATGATGTCGGTGGCGATTTTCGCCAGTGTGCCGCAAATCAGGCCCAGCAGGCCGACGGTTTCGGCCAGGGCGTCGCGGCAGACATGCCAGGGGGCGAGCGGCGCGCCCAGGCCGAGATCCG
>JAYUEJ010000153.1:0-2285 GCA_043739265.1 Rhodopila sp.
GGCATCGCCGTCATCGTTGCTGAACAGTCCGGTCCCCGCCTGCACCCCGATCAACGCCAGCATCCCCAGCACCATCCAGCCACCGGCCGCGTTGTGCCCAATCTCGTGGTCCGGTTCCCGTCGCCTCAGATGCCCCAGATGCCGCAGCGCCGCCGCCGGACTACGCAAAAACCGCGAGAACCGCGCCGTATCGCTGCCGACGAAGCCCCACACGATCCGGAACAGCAGCAGCGTCAGGATCGACTCCCCAATCCACATATGCAGGCCCATCCAACCGAATTCCTGGGTCAGCCACGCCGCAAGAATCAGTAGCACGATCGTCCAATGGAACAGCCGCACCGGCAAATCCCAAACCTTCATGCGCTGCATGCGCTCACCCCTTGTTGCGTCCAGCCGACGGATACGCTTTTCTGCCGCAAATCCCAACCGGAGGCCGACAATGCGCGTCAGCGTGATGCAGATGAACCCCGGCGCGAACAAGTCCGACAACATCGCCCAGGCCCGCCGGCTGATTGAAAACGCCGTCGAACAGGACCGGCCCAACATCGTCAGCCTGCCGGAGGTCTGGGACTCCCTTGGCGGCGACCGCGCCACCCGAATCGCCAACGCCGAAGTGCTGCCGGCCAAAGGGTCCAACGAACCCGGCGGCGAGGCGTACGAATTCCTCCGCGAAACCGCGCGCGCGGCGAAAATCCACGTCCATGGCGGCTCGATCATCGAGCAGGGGCCGGACAAACTGTTCAACACCACCGTGGTGTTCAACCCGGACGGCACCGAACTGGCGCGCTATCGCAAAATGCATCTGTTCGACATCGTCGCCCCGGACGGCACCGGCTACCGCGAAAGCAACAGCTACGGCGCCGGCGATGAGGTCGTCACCTATGAGGCCGACGGCGTCAAAGTCGGTTGCGCCATCTGTTACGACGTCCGCTTCCCAGACCTGTTCTGGACACTGCGCGAGCAGGGGGCCGAACTGATTTTCCTGCCGAGCGCCTTTACCCTGGCCACCGGCAAGGACCATTGGGAGGCGCTGATCCGCGGCCGGGCGATCGAGACCCAGTGCTGGTTCGCCGCCCCGGCGACCTGGGGAAAACATCTGGAGGGCAAGGGCGACCCGCGCTTCACCTATGGCCATTCGATGGTGGTGAACCCCTGGGGCCATGTCGTCGCGCAGGTGTCGGACGGCATCGGCTGGACCACGGCGCGGATCGACCAGGACCTGACCGCCAGGGTGCGCCGCGACATGCCGGTGCTGGAACACAGGCAGCGGGTTTGAGCGACCTCGTCGAGGATCGTGGGATTCTCGCCGGCCAGATTGCGTTCATCGCGGCCCCAACGAAGCTGGCGGCGGAGGCCAGGGCCAGTCTGACCGCACGCTACGGGGACTGCCCCCTGCCGGAGGCGAAGGTCGTTGTCGCCCTGGGCGGCGACGGCTTCATGTTGGAAACGATTCACCAGGCGCTGGCCCTGAACATCCCGGTGTATGGGATGAACCGGGGTTCGGTCGGCTTCCTGATGAACGCCTATACCGAGGATGACCTGCCCGGACGCCTGTCGCGCGCCCAGGCGGCGGTGCTGCATCCGCTGCGGATGCATGCCATCACCACCACAGGGTCGGTGGAGGAGGCGCTGGCGTTCAATGAGGTCAGTCTGCTGCGGCAACTCCGCCAGGCCGCCAAGATCCGCATATCGGTCGATGGCCGCGTGCGGCTGGAGGAGTTGTCGTGCGATGGCGTGCTGATCTCCACCCCCGCCGGCTCGACCGCCTATAATCTGTCCGCGCATGGCCCGATCGTGCCGCTGTCCGCCAACCTGCTGCCACTGACCCCGATCAGCGCGTTCCGCCCGCGGCGCTGGCGTGGCGCGCTGCTGCCGAGCACCGCGGATGTGCTGTTCGAGGTGCTGGACGCGGTAAAGCGCCCGACCGCGGCGGTGGCCGATTTTACCGAAGTGCGCGACGTGGTGTCGGTCGCGGTCAGCGAGGACCGGACCGTTACGGTCACAGTGTTGTTCAACCCGGACCAGGGGCTGTCGGAACGGATTATCGCGGAGCAGTTCACGGTGTGATGGGGGCGGGCGGTGCGATCGATCCCGCCTCACGGAGCAGTTTCACTCTACGTGAAAATGCTCTGGTGGCAACACGGTGAACAGGCGGCGCATTTCTGCCGCCCGATACCTCTTGATTTCCTCATAGCATCCTCATGTATGTCTCACGCCACTTAGCCAGGCGGTTGGGTGTATTAAACTATGTCTCAAAAATAAGTCAGAGGAAGGGCACATGAGGT
>JAYUEJ010000154.1:0-6892 GCA_043739265.1 Rhodopila sp.
TATGTCATGCACCGCCCGGTCAGAGGCCTCATGGGGATCTACAACCGCCACACCCTGGCGCATCACCAATTCTTCACCGACGCGGAACCCGCCTTCGACACCAGCCGGGACTTTCGCATCGTGTTCTTCCCGCCCTATGCGCTGGTCGCCTTCATGGTGCTGTCCCTGCCGCCTGCCGCCATACTGGGCGCGCTCGGTTTTCCCAATGCCGGCTGGTTGCTGCTGATCACCAATGTCAGCCTTTATCTCAACTACGAGTTTTTCCATTACTGCTGCCACGTCCGCGACGACAGCATCGTGCGCCACATCCCGGTGATCAATTCGATCCGCCGGCATCACATCGCGCACCACAACACCGCGATTATGATGGAGCGCAACTTCAACCTGACCTACCCGATCGCCGACTGGTTCTTCGCGACATCCGACCTAAGCTGCGGCCTGCTGAAACATATTTTTAACGGGTATGATTCCAGCACCGTCCGCACCGATATCCGCCGCCCGCGCGGCATTCCCGCCGCATGAGTCGTGCCGGAGCCAAGTCGGGCAAAGCCAGCCTGATCGGTGGCGTCGTCGTCGGAATCGCCAGCTTCGTACTGTGGACCGCGATCGCGCATGAATTGGGTGCCGACACCACGCCGTGGCTCGCCTTCGGGGTCGTCGTTTCGGCTGCGATCGGGGTTTGGATCAGGCTCGCCGATCTGTAACAATAACCCGGCGATTCAGCGGGCGGCCCTATGCTGCCTGTGGCGGCCAGTGTGTGCGCGGCGTCCGATCCTGGTTTGGACGGCGTCTTCGGCCTACGCCGCTCACTGGGACCGGATACGCCCCGATTCCTCCGCGGGCAGTTCGCGGCGGGCCAATTTCAGATGGTAGTGTGTCCGCAGATTCATTCAGAACTCCGCGCTATTGCCGAAGTACAAATCCAGTCGCGACGCCGTGTCGGTTGTGATGCGGTTGGGCGAGATGCCGAACGCGCGCGCCAGGTGGCTTTGCGAAAGATTGTATTGCGCCAGAAACTCCTCCTCCCTGAGCATCTCGCCCGGGATTACCGGTGAAAATTCATCCAGGACCACGGCAAACTCCGTCAATGATAATCGATGATCTGAACATTATACGCGTCTCGTTCGATCCATCGGACGATAACGTGCCACTGGTCGTTGATCCGGATCGAACCGGATGCCATTGCCTCGGGGCCAAACATGAACAATCCTGCGGCGGACTTATCCAAGGGAAACCAAACGATGCCCGCCCAAGCGGACACATACGACTTCATCGTCACCGGCGCCGGGTCTGCCGGCTGCGCGGTCGCCAGCCGGCTGGCGGAATCCGGCCAATACCGCGTGTTGCTTCTCGAAGCCGGCCCGCCCGACAAAAACCCCTGGATTCACATTCCGCTCGGTTATGCCAAAACCTACATCGATCCGGCAGTGAACTGGAAATTCGAAACCGAGCCGCAACCACAGATGAACGGCCGGCGGCTTTACTTGCCCAGGGGCAAGACGCTGGGCGGGTCTAGCTCCATAAACGGCATGGTGTATATTCGTGGCCACCACGCCGACTACGACGAGTGGCGCCAGCGCGGCTGCACCGGCTGGGATTGGGACTCTGTCCTGCCCTACTTCAAGAAGGCCGAAAACCAGACGCGCGGCGCCGACGCATTCCACGGTAGCGGCGGTCCGCTGCATGTGTCGGATCAATCCGAGCAGGGCGAACTGTCAAAGGCTGTGCTGGAGGCTTGTGTTCAGGCGGGTATTCCCGCGAATCCGGATTTCAATGGTGCCCAACAGGAAGGCTGCGGCTACTACCAGACCACGACACGCAACAAACGCCGTTGGAGTGCGGCGAAAGCCTACCTTCGCAATCCGCCGCCAAATCTGACGATCCAAACCAATGCTCACGCCACCCGCGTGCTGATAGAGAACGGCCGCGCGAGCGGGGTCGAATATCAAACGGCGGCGGGACGAAAGATCAGCAATGCTCGGCTGGAGGTTATTGTTTCAGGGGGCACCTATGGCTCACCGCAATTGCTGCAATTGTCCGGCCTGGGTCCGGCGCAGCACCTGCAAGACATGGGTATCGAGGTCGTGCGTGACATGCCGGCGGTCGGGTCCAACCTGCACGATCATTTCAATACCGCCGCAAGCTGGCGGTGCAGCAAGCCCATTACCTTGAACGATTTGCAGAACAGTAAACTGCGGCAGGTCATGGCCGGCATCCGTTACGGCCTGTTCCGCTCCGGCCCCATGGCCAGCAACGGCGTCACCGCCGGGCTGTTCACCCGATCCGATGCGCGTCTGGAACGTCCCGACATCCAGGTCAATCTGTTCGAGTGGAGTACGCAGGAGCGCACCCGCGATGCCGTCGTTACACATCCATTTCCGGGCTTCACGCTGACCCCCGTCCACCTGCGGCCAGATGGACGCGGCACCGTCCGGCTGGGCAGTCCCGACCCGTTCGCATGGCCGGCGATTCTGTTCGACTACCTGCGCACCGATTACGATATTCAGGCCGCGCTGGCGGGTCTGCGGCTGGTGCGGACAATCGCGGAGCAGCCCGCGTTAAAGCCCTATGTGGTCAGCGAGATTTTCCCCGGGGTCGATATCGCGAGTGACGCCGACCTGCTGGATTACGTGCGCCGCACCGGCGTTTCGAACCAGCACCCGACCAGTTCCTGTGCGATGGGCAGCGGCCCGAATACGGTGGTTGATCCTCGCCTGCGGGTGCATGGGGTGGCTGGGCTGCGGGTTGTGGACGCGTCCATCATGCCCGTCGCGGTCGGCGGCAACACCAACGCCCCGACGATCATGATCGGCGAGAAAGCCGCCGCGATGATCCTGGACGACACCAGGGTCGGCGCCCCGTCGCTGGCGGCGTAGGCGGAATCCTCCGGTGAACGGCCAAGGCGGATCGCTATCGCAACAGCGAATATCCGAGCCGCCGGCCTTTTTTATGGTACGCATGCCGCCAGCCCGGGTCGCGATCCGTAGCGCGCGGCCGGACCCCGGATTGCCAAACCAACCTACCCGCGCGATCCTGCATCGAAACCGGCGGGGGACGGAACGTGCCAGAAACCTACGACTTTATCGTAACCGGTGCGGGGTCCGCCGGTTGCGTCCTGGCCGCCCGCCTGACCGAGTCCGGCCGTTACCGCGTGCTGTTGCTCGAAGCCGGCGGCAAGGACACCAACCCCTGGATCCATGTCCCGATGGGATATGCCAAGACCTTCGTCGATCCCAAGGTGAACTGGAAGTTCGAATCTGAACCGGAACAGGAATTGAACGGCCGCACGCTGTATCAACCGCGCGGCAAAGTCCTCGGCGGCACCAGTTCCATCAACGGCATGATCTACATGCGCGGCAATTCGGCCGACTACGACCAGTGGCGCCAACTCGGTAACGAAGGTTGGGATTACGAATCGGTGCTGCCGTACTTCCGCAAGGCCGAGGACAACGAACGCGGCGCCGACGACTACCATGGTGCCGGCGGTCCGTTACGCGTGTCCAACCAACCTTACGAATGGGAAATCGCCAAAGCCCTGCTGGAAGCATGCCAACAGGCCGGCATTCCTTTCAATCCCGACTTCAACGGTGCCAAACAGGAAGGCTGCGGCTACTACCAGACCACGACGAAGGACAAACGCCGCTGGAGCACGGCCGCCGCCTATCTGCGCATGGCAAAAAAACGCCCCAACCTGACCATCCGAACGAAAGCCCACGCCACCCGTATTCTGTTCGACGGCAACAAAGCCACCGGCATCGAATTCCGCACGCCAGGCGGTCTGGACGTGGCGCACGCAAGCCGGGAAGTCATCGTGTCCGGCGGCGCCTATGGGTCGCCGCAACTGCTGCAACTCTCCGGCATCGGCCCGGCGCAGCATCTGACCGAGATGGGGATTGAGGTCGTGCGCGACATTCCGGGCGTCGGATCCAACCTGCAAGACCATTTCAACACCTACTGCACCTACAGAATTTCCAAAAACCTGTCGCTGAACGCATTGCAGTACAGCCTGGCGCACCGGCTTGTGGCGGGTGCCCAATATGTCTTCGGCCGCTCCGGCCCGATGTCCGGCAACGGCATGTATGTCGGCGCTTTGGTGCGTAGCGACAAACGTCTGGAACGACCCGATCTGCAATTCAACATCTCCGCCTGGAGTACGATCGATCGCACCGCCGCCGGGATCATTTCGCATCCCTTCCCCGGCATTTCGATCAGCCCCGTGCATCTGGCGCCCGAAGGCCGTGGAACGGTCCGCCTGCGTAACGCCGATCCGTTCGCCGCGCCGGAGATCAAATTCAACTTCCTTCGCAGCGAAAGCGACATGCGCGTCATGATCGCCGGGGTTCGCATTGCCCGTAGCATCGCCCGCCAGCACGCGCTGCAAAAGCTGATGGTGGCGGAAACCGCCCCCGGCGTCGCCACCAGTACAGACGAGGACATCGCGGCCGATGTGCGGCGGCGCGGCGTTTCGAACCTGCACCCGGTCGGCACCTGCGGCATGGGCCATGGATCGATGGCGGTGGTCGATCCCAGGCTGCGAGTGCATGGCATCGCCGGGCTGCGCGTGGTCGATGCGTCGGTGATGCCAATGATCGTGGCCGGCAATACCAATGCCCCAACCATCATGATCGCCGAAAAAGCGTCCGACATGATTCAACAGGACGCCAGGGCGGCGGCGTAACGAAAATCCGTTAAGAGCGGCTCTTTATAATTACGATATAGTTATGAATAAGACCCGCCGGGTCATGCCGCGTCGTGAAAAATGAGGCCCAGCGTTTGCCGCTGTCCGGAATGGACGCGGCTGACCCCATGCCGCATCGTCAGGCGATACGGCCCCCGTGTGCCGATTCCGGGACGGTGATGAACCGGAAAGATCACCGCCTCCCCCTGTCGCAACGGCACGACCATTCCACGCGACTGCGCCCGAGGTCGCTGCTCCACCATCATGAACTCGCCGCCGGTAAAGTCCTCGCCGGGCGCACTCAGAAGGACCACGACCTGCAATGGAAACACCAGATCCCCGTACACATCCTGGTGCAGGCAATTGAAACCGCCTGGACCGTAACGCAGCATCAGCGGCGTCGGCCGAGTCTGTCCGGCGGCGTGGCAGCGGCCCAGGTAGAGGTCCAGGGTATCGGGGAACGTCTCAGCATCCCCCAGCATCCGCCGCCAGGCATTCGCCACCACGGCCAGCGGCGGGTACAGCGCTGCCCGCAAACCCGCGACGGCGTCGGGCAACGGGTAGGCGAAATATTTGTATTCACCCTTGCCGTAGGCATGTTGCTCCATCACCACGCGTTTACGAAACCGGCCGTCCTGATCATAAAACCCGGCCAATTCGCGGCATATTTCAGGCGGCAGCAGGGGGCGGATGGCATAGCCCTCGGCGGCCAAATCGGTGGCAAGGGCGTCGGGGTCGATGTCGAGCGTTCGCATTCCCTTACCATACAGGCTTTCCGCCGTTGGCCATCCCGATTCGTGCTTTGGAACCCAAAGCGCCCCAGTGCGTTGAACTGTCTCCACGGTGGTAGGAGGTAGCAATGAACGATCGCGTTGAAGGCACGGCCAGGGAATTTGGGGGCCGTATTCAGGAAGCCGCCGGTGACCTGACCGGTGACGCCAAAACACAGGCCCAAGGCATGTATAATCAAGCCAGCGGCCAGGCGCAGCAGGCGGCTGCCCAATTCAGCGACGTGGTCAAGGCGCAGCCCATTGTAGCGTCGCTGGTGGCCCTTGCCATCGGTTATATACTTGGTCGCCTGACCGCTTGACCTCGCATTAAAAGAAAAAGGGGGGCAGACGCCCCCTTTTTTTGCTTCGCCGCACTCCGATGAGAGGTTTCGATGCCACCTGCGATTTTGAAATCACGCCTGAGTGAAGGCTCCCCCTATCAGCTTGGTGCCACCTGGGACGGTCTGGGGGTCAATTTCTCACTGTTTTCCGCCAACGCGACCAAAGTGGAATTGTGCCTGTTCGACGATTCCGGCAAAAAGGAACTCGAACGGATCGAGCTGCCGGAATATACCAATGAGGTCTGGCATGGCTACTTGCCGGATGCCCGCCCCGGAACGACCTATGGCTATCGCGTTCACGGGCCATACGAGCCCGAAGCCGGACACCGGTTCAATCCGAACAAGCTGTGTCTGGATCCCTATGCCAAGGCGCATGTCGGCAGCCTGAAATGGGATCCGGCGGTGTTCGGATACATTCTGGGACAAGACGACCTGACGTTCGACGACCGTGACAGCGCCCGTTTCGTGCCGAAATCCAGGGTTATCGATCCCGCTTTTACCTGGGGACGCGAACGCGCGCCATCGGTTCCCTGGGACCGCACCATCGTGTATGAAACGCATGTCCGCGGCTACACCATGCTGCATCCAGCGGTTCCCGAACATTTGCGCGGCACCTTCGCCGGCCTGGGCCGCAAGGAAGTCGTCGATTATATCAAGACCCTTGGCGTCACGTCGGTGGAACTTCTGCCCATCCACACATTCGTCAACGACAGCTATCTGCTGGACAACGGGCTGACCAACTACTGGGGCTATAACTCAATCGGCTTCTTCGCCCCCGATCCGCGCTATTCCGCCGTACCAGACTTCGTTTTCTCGGAATTCAAGGAGATGGTGGCGCGCCTGCACGATGCCGGCCTTGAGGTCATCCTGGACGTGGTTTACAACCACACGGCCGAGGGCAACGAAAATGGCCCCACGCTGTCGTTCCGCGGTATCGACAATCTGTCATACTACCGGCTGATACCGGACAATCCGCGCTACTATATTAATGACACCGGCACCGGCAACACGCTCAATATGAGTCATGCCCGCGTCGTGCAAATGGTGACCGACAGCCTGCGCTATTGGGCGACGGAAATGCACATCGACGGATTCCGGTTCGA
>JAYUEJ010000155.1:0-2281 GCA_043739265.1 Rhodopila sp.
GATAACCGCGGGATTGCTCGTTTAAGGGCCGCATCGACGTGGCGGCGGTATTGGGTTATCCGATCGGCGGATGGGCGAGTAAGAAGTCCGCGTGAGGGACGTGGATGGCGCGGACCAACAGCCTCATAATAGGAGTTGAACAGAAAACCGAACGCCGGGTCGAACACCTGGTAGGCTTCGACGTGCGGGACCAGCACGAACTGTTCGAAGAACCAGGTGGTGTGCGCGCGGTGCCACTTCGCCGGGCTGGCGTCGGGCATGGATTGGACGCACTGGTCCTCTTCCGTCAGTTCGGCGGCCACGGCTTCGGTGGCTTGCCGCACCTGATGGAACCGGATGGACAGGTCATCCGCGGGCAAAAGTTCCTGATATAGTTCGATATGATCCATTGGCATCCTCCGGAGAACTCTCAACGCGGGTGGTGAGAGTCCGATTCAGTGCGACCGTTCATTTTCTTGTCATTGCATACGGGGTGCCGCGCCGCGGATGCGGTCGATCAGTCCGCTCGGGTCCGCGGGGGCGGTGTTTCCTCGCCAGGCCACATGCTGGTCCGGGCGAGACAGCACCAGCTTTTCCGCATAAACCGGTTCGGTCGTTACAACATCCAGTAGGTTTAGCGGGACGCCTCGGATTGCAGCTGAGGCCAGTATAGGCCCGACATCGACTGTCGGATCGAACCGTAACAGAGTGAAATCGGGCCCCATCGCGTCGTAGAGTGAGAGTCCCTCGCCCAACCAGATATGCGGTGTGCGACAGCCCGGCACGGTGGATGGTTTGAAGTCGTAGATCGTGTAGGACGGCGCTGCGCCATCATGCGCGACAATGGGTGAATTTTCGTAGAACGAACCGAAATTCAGGCCGCCGCAGCAGAACTGGCCGACATTGATGTCGTAGGCATCCTGTCCGACGCGGGCGCGAGTGGCATCGCCTGCCGGTCCGGGTTCTTCTATGTCGTCGGGCACACTGCCGCGTTGTTTGGCGAGCGCGATGCAGGTATCCATTGCGTAACGCGACACCTGTTCGGTGATCGGCATCCGTTCGGCTTCGTAAGAACCGAGAATGGCCGGCGATGCCCAGCCTTTCAGGACCCCCGCCAACATCCATGACAGGTTCATCGAATCGGCGATTCCGGCATTCATGCCGTACCCCGCATTCGGCACCCAGATATGCGCGGCATCGCCGCACAGGAACACGCGCCGGTCGCGGAACCTGTCGGCGATCATGCGGCGGGCGGTCCAGTCTTCCTTGGCAATGATGTCAAACGGGAACGATGGTCCGACGCCCAGCACGGTGCGGATGCAGTGTTCGCGGTCCACGCTGTCGAATGTTTCGCCCGGGCGCATGTAATTGTGCATCAGCCAGGTTTCTCGTCCGTCGATCGCGAACATGTTGGCGCTGCGCCGGGGGTTCAAAGAGGTGTTCGCCCAGGCCGGTTTGGTCTTGGTTGCCTTCAGCAGTTCAGGTGCCCGGAAATAGGTGGATTGACGTTGTTCCAACATCGCATCTCCGGTCAGGCTGGCGCCGATCTTGCGCCGAACCGTCGAATGGGCGCCGTCCGCGCCGATCAGGTAATCGGCGGTGATGGTCAGGTCCGGGCCGCCGTTGAGGTCGGCGGCGGTGGCGATGACCCCGGTGTCATGTTGTTCGAATGTCGTAAGCTGCATGCGATTGATGATGCGCACGTTGGGCATCGCGCCGGCATGGGCGAACAGAACGGGTTCCAGATAGATTTGGTTGATCCGATGCGGCGGCTCCGGCGTCGGCCACCAGGTGTCGGGTCCGCCGGTGGCGGTGTAGCGGTCGGTTCGGCAGGGGATCGGAATCCGGGATAGTTCGATGCCGGTCGTGGTGGTGCGGAAGGCGATGTCGTTGGGATAATCGGCGGGCAGGCCGGTATCGCGCACCGCCCGGGCGACACCCAGGCGGCGGAAGATCTCCATCGTGCGGGCGCTGACATGGTTGCACTTGACGCTGGGCGGCTCGCCGGGGGCGCGCGTTTCCAGCACGACCACCTGGATGCCGCGCCACGCGAGGTCCATCGCCACGGTAAGTCCAACCGGGCCGCCGCCGGCGATCAGCACCCTGGTTGCGATCTGTCTCATGAAGCTGCCTCCGCTGATTGGCGCCAGTTTGCCCGGTTCGGCGGTGGTCCGGAAGAGTGCCTTGCGTCGCTGTTGCAGAGACGTTGATACTAGGCACAGAACGGGCGCAAGCCCACAGGGGGAAACGGCCGGGATGAAGCAGCTTGTCAGGCTTGTCGCCGTGATCGCCGCTGTTTGGT
>JAYUEJ010000156.1:0-2267 GCA_043739265.1 Rhodopila sp.
GGCGACGCGGTTTCAAACGTGATGATGGTGCGGAAGTAGTATTCGGCGGGATCGACGAACTGGCCGCTGTTGACTTTCTCCATCACGCCGGCGGGGCCGTGGCGCAGGCCTTTGTAGGTCAGGCCGATGGCGGCGCCGTCGTCGGTTTGCAGGACGATACGAACATCGAGCGCGGTGACGCCGTCCGGGCGGCCGATGATCCAGTCGGCGCCGCCGGGCAGGACGATGCCCTTCAGTTTGGCGCCCTCGAAGGTGCCGCCGGCCACCAGGCCGACGCGGCGGTTGCCGGACGGGGTCTCGCCGATCGGCTGCATACCGTTGACGGTGAGCTTGAGGGTCAGCAGGTGTTGCGTGCGTATTTCCGCCATGTGGTGTCCTCCCGTGGCTTTGGGCGGTTTAGAGCCGATCCGGGGTGGGGAGACAAGGGTGGGCGGTTTGCCCGGGCCGATGGTCCTAAAGCGACCACGGTTGGAACCGCTAAGTCGGCTGGCCGGGATCATCCCTTTCACGCGATTGGCGGCGTCCGGCCAGCAAAACCTCGATCTGCTTCTTTAGTGGTGGCAAGTCATCCTTGACGGTGGCCCAGACAACGTCCCAGTCCACGTCGAAATACTCATGAATCATTTTGTTGCGTATCCCGCGCATTTCGATCCAGGGCAATTCCGGATTCTCCGCGGCAAACGCGGAAGCCACGCTCTGAATTTTTCCGGCAGCCTCGCCTATGATCTCGATGTTTCGGACGACGGCGTCCTGGACTTGTTCATTCTGTGCAGCGCCACGGCACAATCCAAAGGTTGGATGTAGCGGATCGCCCGTTCGATAGCCTGCACGATGTGTTCCAGTAGTCCTCGACCCGCTCCGGATGCCTCACAGCGGTTGAGCCAGTTCCAGCACCCGTTCACGAATTTTCATCGATAAAAACCCCGGCGTCAGCACAGAGACGCGCACGCCGAGCAAGGCTTCCGCCTGGTGTTCCAGGCGGGCAAGGGTGAACAATGTGGTGGTGCCGGAGGGATCGACCAGCAAATCCAGGTCGCTTTCCTCGGTATCAGTGCCAGTCAGGACCGATCCAAAAACGCGCGGGGACGTCAGGTCATGGCGGCTGACAAGCAGGCGCAACGCGACACGGTGGGTAGCGAGGGCCTCGGATGGTTTCATGCGGGTACGATAGCGAACACTACGCACCGCTTCAACGATCATGGAGTCCGTCGGGACGCCACTTGCCAGCTCCCGGGGCAACGCCGCTCTAAGCCGGGAGAATGTTGGAGTTCATCCGGAACAGATTGGCCTTGTCATACACCGCCTTGATCGCGCGCAGCCGGCTGTGATTGTCCCCGAACGAGGCGCGTATCTTCTCGGGCTGGTCGTCCGCGGCGATATGATTGATGTAGGCGCTGCCTTGCAGATGCGGTTCCAACCGGCCCCAGATTTCCCGTAGCCATGCGATATGGACGGCGCTTTCCGACCCATGAGTCCATTGCCCGATAGCATCGAAATCCCACTGTGCCCGGCGGGCGCCGAATGCGGTCTCGGAGGCCGGGACTCGCGTGACGGCACCATGCAGGTAAAATAAGAACAGCGCGCTGAGCGGCGAACTGAACCGCGCCGCGCCGTCCACCATGATCTTGATCAGGTCATCCGATATCCGTTCGGTAAACGCCGAACGCCAGTACCGGTGCAGACCGTGTTCGGCATTGGGCACGTCCAGCATGGTCTGGCGCGCGGCATATGGCATCGGCGCCACCAGATCGGCGACCGGTGAACCAAACTGGCGGGCCGGGGCGAGGACACGTTCGCCCTCTTGGATCGGGCCGTTGTATCCCAACAGCATCGCCGCCATCGGGACGCCGTCGGGGGAGGTCAACAGCGCGGCATAGGCCTCGGCCTCATCGGGCAACGTCGGGCAGAAATCGCGATAGAAGCGCAACATATCGGTGGCGCGGTCCAACGGATGCAGCACCAGCCCGCCCAACACCGGGCCGGCCGGATGCAGCCGGAATTCAAGCGCGGTGACGACGCCAAAATTGCCGCCGCCGCCGCGCAACGCCCAAAACAGATCCGGATCCCGGGTTGCGCTGACCGAGCGAACTTCGCTGTCGGCGGTTACCACATCGAGGGAAATCAGGTTGTCCACACTGGCGCCGTGCTTGCCCATCAGCCAGCCCAGGCCGCCGCCCAGGGTCAGGCCGGAGACGCCGGTATTCGACACGGTACCGCCGGTGGTGGCGAGGCCGTGGACCTGCGTCGCGGCGTCAAACTCCCGCCAC
>JAYUEJ010000157.1:0-2267 GCA_043739265.1 Rhodopila sp.
GCCTTCCCGGCACATTTCCGTCCAAGGGGACAACCGCGATTGCCCCGTGAGGCCTCGGCCGAAGGATCGCGTCCACACCTCCACCATAGGAGAGGACGCCGTGCCCTCACCCGATTCCATTACCGTTGCACAACTATCCCGCCTGATCGGCACACCGGACGCGCCGCTGATCGTCGATGTCCGCATCGCCGAGGACCGAGCGCTGGACCCACGCGCCCTCCCGGCCAGCGTTGACCGAGATTACGCCACCGTCTCCGGCTGGGCCGCCGATTATGCCGGCCGGTCGGTGGTCGTGGTCTGCCAGCGCGGCCTGAAACTCAGCCAGGGAGTCGCCGCCTGGCTGCGCCACTCAGGCGTTCAGGCGGAAATCCTTGAAGGCGGGTTCGAAGCCTGGGTGCAAGCCGGCGCCTTGCTCGTCAGTCCCGATCATAGTCCGCCACGCGACGCCAAGGGGCGCACGATCTGGGTCACCCGCGCCCGGCCCAAGATCGACCGCATCGCCTGCCCCTGGCTGATCCGCCGCTTCATCGACCCCAACGCCGTATTTCTGTTCGTCGCGCCGTCCGAGGTCCAGGCCGTGGCCGACAGATTCCACGCGACGCCCTTCGACATAGAAGGGATTTTCTGGAGCCACCGCGGCGAAACCTGCACGTTCGACGTCATGCTGGACGAATTCGGCCTGCATTCCCCGGCCCTTGATCGTCTCGCCACCATCGTGCGCGGCGCCGATACGGCTCGGTTGGATGCAGCACCCGAAGCCGCCGGGCTGCTGGCGGCGTCGCTCGGCCTGTCGCGCATGTTCCGCGACGATCTGGCGCAGCTTGACGCCGCGATGATGCTGTACGATGCGTTCTACCGCTGGGCGCGCGACGCCACGGCCGAAACCCACAACTGGCCGGCAACGCCCGGAGCGCGCGCATGACCCTCCCCGTGATGCCCACGTTCGGTGAGGCTGTCGCCGTCTGGTTCCGCGTCGGCTGCCTGTCGTTCGGAGGCCCCGCGGGACAGATCGCCCTGCTGCATCGGGAGGTCGTGGATCAGCGCAACTGGGTCAGCGACCGGCGCTTCCTGCACGCGCTGAATTTCTGCAACCTGCTGCCGGGGCCGGAGGCGCAGCAACTCGCCATCTACCTCGGCTGGTTGATGCACGGCCCCGCCGGCGGCGTGGCGGCGGGGCTGTTGTTCGTCATCCCCGGTGCGATCGTGATGCTGGCGCTGTCGATCATCTACGCCACGATCGGCGACGTGCCGTTGATCGCGGCGTTGTTCTTCGGCCTTAAATGCGCTGTCCTGGTGCTGGTCGTCGAAGCCGTGCTTCGCATCGCACGCCGAGCGCTGAAAGGCCGCCTGGCGTGGACCCTGGCCGGGCTTGCCTTCGTCGCGCTGTTCTTCTTCGCCGTCCCGTTTCCAGTGGTGGTCGTGACGGCCGGCCTGCTGGGTTTTCTCGCACCCGGTTATTTCGCCGGCGGCGCCCATGGTAAAGCCAAGGACGGACCGCCCGCCTTGCTCGATGCGATCCTGGAGGCCGATCCCACCCGAACGGATCGTTTCGCCCGCGGCGCTCGGGTTGCCGGACTGGTCAGTTGCGTTCTGTGGCTTGTGCCGGTGGCGTTCCTGCTGCCCGGCGGCGGGGTTTTTGCCGACGTCGCCTGGTTTTTTTCGAAAATGGCGGTGGTGACCTTCGGTGGCGCCTACGCGGTGCTGGCCTACGTCGCGCAAGAGGCCGTGCAGGATTACCACTGGCTGTCCGCACCGGAAATGCTGACGGGCCTGGGTCTTGCCGAGACCACCCCTGGCCCGCTGATCCTGGTCTTGCAGTTCGTGGGCTTCCTCGCCGGCTACCGCGCGCCGGGTGCGCTGACCGGACTGGCCGGCGGAGTAGCCGCTTCGGTGCTGACAGTTTGGGTCACCTTCGCACCCTGCTTCACGTTCGTCTTCCTCGGCGCACCGTTGATCGAACGGGCGCAGGGCAACCGCACCCTGTCCGGCGCGTTGTCCGCCGTCACCGCCTGCATCGTCGGCGTGGTCGCCAATCTGGCGGTGTGGTTCGGACTGCATGTGCTGTTCGGTCAAACCGTTCCGGTTCATGCCGGGGTGCTGGCCTTCGATGCGCCGGTGTTGAGCAGCCTGGATCCATGGGCGCTGGGTCTCGCGGTCATCGCCGGCATTGCCTTGTTCCGTTTGAAACTGGGGGTGATCCCGACCTTGGCACTCTGCTCCGGGATCAGCGTCGCACTGCATTTCGTGCTGATCGTTGTATGAGACGG